>JAHAYB010000475.1 GCA_018384835.1 Comamonas sp. | reverse complement strand
GCAGCGACGGCGCTGAGTTTTTTGCCGGACGGGTCATCCAGCATGGCTTGGGTGTACATGGTGTTCTCCTTGAAAAAGAAGGGCTAGAAGTAAGAGTGGGGGCAGGGGGTTAGCCGGCCATCCAAGCGGGAGGGCGTTTGTCAAAAAACGCGGCAAAGCCTTCACGCGCCTCATCGGTGGCGCGTTGGCGGGCAATGCGCTGGGCGGTCTCTTCCAGGGTGTCGCCATCAATGGGGCGACCCGTGATGGCGGCTACCAAAGACTTGGCCGCACCCTGGGCGCTGGGGCCGCAAGCCAGCAGCGCCTGAACAATGGCATCCACCGCAGCATCGAGTTGCTCACGCGGCACCACCTCGGTGACCAAGCCCATGCTTTGGGCGCGGGCCGCGTCAAAGCGCTCGGCACTTTGGAAGTAGCGCAGCGCATGGCGCGGGCCAATAGCGCGTAGCACATAGGGGCTAATCACTGCGGGGATGATGCCGAACTTGGCTTCAGACGTGGCAAAGCTGGCATCGTCGCTGGCCACCGCCATATCGCAAGCGGCGGCCAAGCCCGTACCGCCCCCCAGGGCAGCGCCTTGGATGCGGGCAATGCTGGGTTTGCTCAGATTGCACAGGCGCTGCAACATGCCAGCAAAGCGGCGCGAGTCGGCTAGGTTGTCTTCCTGCGAGCTTTCGGAGGCGCGGCGCATCCAGTTCAGGTCAGCGCCTGCCGAGAAGTGCTTGCCACGCCCGGCCAGCACCACCACGCGCACGCTGGGGTCGGCCTCTAGCGCAATACAGGCGGCATCCAGCTCGTTGATGAGCAGCTCGTCAAAGGCGTTGAACACCTCGGGGCGGTTCATCCAGATGGTGGCCACGCCTGCTTGCTGTTCAATTTCCAGGGTTTGATAGCTCATGGCTGGCCTTTATCAGACGCGCTCAATAATCATGGCAATGCCCTGACCCACGCCAATGCACATGGTGCACAGGGCGTAGCGGCCATTGCGGCGGTGCAGCTCGTACATGGCGGTGGTCACCAAACGCGCACCGCTCATGCCCAGGGGGTGACCCATGGCAATCGCGCCGCCGTTGGGGTTGATGTGGGCGGCATCGTCAGCCAAGCCCAAATCGCGGGTCACGGCCAAGGCTTGGGCGGCGAAGGCTTCGTTCAGCTCAATCACGTCCATTTGGTCCAGCGTCATGCCGGTTTTGGCCAGCAGCTTGCGCACCGCAGGCGCAGGGCCAAAGCCCATGATGCGCGGTGCCAAACCGGCAGTAGCCATGGCCACCACACGGGCACGGGGGGTCAGGCCATGCTTGGCGGCAGCAGATTCAGAAGCCAGCAGCACAGCGCAAGCACCATCATTCACGCCCGAGGCATTGCCAGCGGTGACGGTCAAATCCGGGCCATTTACGCCTTTGAGTTTGGCCAGCGCTTCCAGCGTGGTTTGGCGGGGGTGCTCATCGGTGTCAAACACGATGGGGTCGCCTTTGCGCTGGGGCACATGCACGGGCACGATTTCGTCTTTGAAGTTGCCAGCAGCATTGGCAGCCGCCCAGCGCTGCTGCGAGCGCAGGGCAAAGGCATCCTGGTCAGCGCGGGCAATGCCGAAGTCGGCAGCCACGTTGTCTGCCGTTTGCGGCATGGAATGCACTTCGTAGAGCTTCTTCATCACGGGGTTGACAAAGCGCCAGCCAATCGTGGTGTCGTAAATAGCGGCGTTGCGCGAGAAGGCCGATTCCGCCTTGCCCATGACGAAGGGGGCACGGGACATGCTTTCCACGCCACCGGCAATCATCAGCTCGGTATCGCCGGATTTGATGGAGCGCGCCGCCAGGCCAATCGCATCCATGCCAGAGCCGCACAGGCGGTTTACGGTAGTGCCAGGCACATCTACCGGCAGACCCGCCAGCAGGGCAGACATACGGGCGACGTTGCGGTTGTCCTCACCCGCTTGGTTGGCGCAGCCGTAAATCACGTCTTCTACCGCAGCCCAATCGACTTGGGTGTTGCGCTCCATCAGCGCCTTCATGGGCACTGCGCCCAGGTCGTCAGC
>JAHAYB010000474.1 GCA_018384835.1 Comamonas sp. | reverse complement strand
AGCAGCGCCCCCAGCACCCCCAAGGGCACGGCCAGCATGACCGAGAGCGGCACCGTCCAGCTTTCATACAAAGCCGCCAAGCACAAAAACACAAACAAGATAGAGACGGCGTAGAGCATGGGCGCTTGCGCTCCGGACTGGCGCTCTTGCAGGGACGCGCCTGTCCATTCATAGCCAATGCCCTCGGGCAGGTTTTGCAGAATGTCTTCGACGATACCCATGGCCAGGCCAGAACTGACCCCCGGTGCGGCGCTGCCAATGATTTCATAGGCCGGTGCGCCGCTATAGCGCACCAATTGCGGCGAGCCATACGCCCAGTAGCTGCTGGAAAACACGCCAAACGGAACCATCTCGCTGTTTTTATTGCGCACGCTCCATTTGTCGATGTCCTGCGGCAACATGCGGTGCGGCGCATCCCCTTGGATATAGACGCGCTTGACGCGGCCATTGTGCAAAAAGTCATTTACATAATTGCCGCCCATCGCACTCGATAGCGTGCTGTTGATGTCTTGATACGACAAGCCCAACGCCGCCGCCTTGCGGTCATCCACTTGCAGGCGTAACTCGGTGGCATCGTCCAGATTCGTGCTGCGTACGCTGGTCAGCTCGGGGTATTTACGCGCCTCGGCCAGAAACTGGTCTTTGGCGGCTAATAAGGCATCGTGCCCCAAACCGCCCACGTCTTTGAGCATGACGTTAAAACCCGCATTCGCCCCCAAGCCGCGCACGGCAGGCGGCATCATCACAAAAATACGCGCATCACGAATACTGGCTAGCGCTTGCGTAGCGTCATGAGCAATCTGTGCCGAGCCTTGGCTGGGCAATGGGCGCTGCGCCCAAGGCTTTAAGCGCACAAAGGCACGCGCCGAACTTTGGTCGCCGCTCAAGCCCGAGACTTGGTTAAAACTGACCACATCCGGGTGCTGGGTGAAGTAGTGGCGTACCTCATCGAGCACCACTTGCAACCGCGCATCCGCCGCGCCTGCCGGTAGGTTGACGCTGACAAAGACAAAGCCCTGGTCTTCATCCGGCAAAAACGAGGTGGGTAGGCGGTCTAACAGCACCCACATGGCAGCCAGAATCGCCACAAACACCAGCAACATGCGCTTGGCGCGGTGCAGCATCCAAGCCACCCGCCCTTGATAGGCTTTGGCAGTGGCATCAAAGCTGCGGTTAAACCAAGCAAAAAACCCGTCCAGCAAGCCCAATACGCCTTTGCGGACTACGTGGTCTTGCCCGCCTTTGGCCGGGGCTTTGAGCAAGGTGGCGCACAGCGCCGGGGTCAAGGTCAGCGCCACAAACACGGAAAAGCCCATCGCCGCCACGATGGTGATAGAGAACTGGCGATAAATCACCCCCGTAGAGCCGCCAAAAAAGGCCATCGGCACAAACACCGCCGACAAGGTGACACCAATACCGATCAGCGCCGAGGTGATTTCGCGCATGGATTGGCGCGTGGCCTCTTTGGGCGGCAGGCCGGTTTCGTGCATCACGCGCTCGACGTTCTCCACCACCACAATCGCGTCATCGACCAGCAGGCCAATCGCCAACACCATGGCAAACATGGTCAAGGTGTTGATGGAAAAACCCGCCACCGACAGCACGCCCATCGTGCCCAGCAGCACCACCGGCACGGCAATCGCGGGAATCAAGGTGGCGCGAAAGCTCTGCAAGAACAGGAACATCACCAGCACCACCAAAATCATGGCCTCGCCCAGCGCCTTGAGCACCTCTTGAATCGAGGCGCGGACAAACGGCGTGGAGTCAGAGCTGACGAAGTAATCAATCTCGTTAGGGAAAAAGGGTTTCAGTTCATTGAGCTTGGCCACCACCGCGTCGGCCACCTGCATGGCGTTGGCACCATCAGCCAGCACCACGCCCATACCCGCGCCCACCATGCCGTTGAGCTTGGATTTAATGGTCAGCACATCAGGCCCCAACTCGACCCGCGCCACGTCTTTCATGGTGACGACTGCGCCATCCTGAGCGGCCTTGAGCACGATGTTTTCAAATTCTTCCACCGTTTGCAGCTTGGTACGGGCAGTAATCGTGGCGTTAAGCTGCTGGTTATCCACCGCTGGCAAAGCGCCCAGTTGCCCGGCAGACACTTGGGCGTTCTGCGCGTTTAGCGCCGCGACCAAATCAGAGGGAATCAAGGCGTATTTGTGCATCAGCGCCGGATTCATCCAAATACGCATGGCATAGCTGGTGCCAAAAACGTTGACATCGCCCACGCCGTCAATGCGGCCAATCTCGTCAATCACGTAGGTTTGCAGATAGTCGCCAATATCCACCTG
>JAHAYB010000456.1 GCA_018384835.1 Comamonas sp. | reverse complement strand
CAAGGGCCTGATCGGTAAGATCGGAGAGAACATGTCTTTCCGTCGCTTCAAGGCTTTCAATGGTTCGAACCTGGCTGCTTACCTGCACGGCGCACGCATTGGTGTTGTCGTTGAGTTCGAAGGCGATGCAACAGCTGCTAAGGACGTCGCAATGCACGTTGCTGCGATGAAGCCAGTGGCCCTGACTTCTGCCGACGTTCCTGCTGAACTGATTGAAAAAGAGCGCACTGTTGCTGCTGCTAAGGCTGCTGAATCGGGCAAGCCTGCTGACATCGTCGCTAAGATGGTGGAAGGCTCCGTTCAAAAGTATCTGAAGGAAGTTTCCTTGGCTGACCAAGTGTTTGTGAAGGCTGCTGACGGCAAGCAAACCGTGGCTCAAATGCTCAAGGCTGCTAACACTACGGTGAAGGGCTTCACTCTGTACGTGGTGGGCGAAGGCATTGAGAAGAAGGTTGACGACTTCGCTGCTGAAGTAGCTGCCCAGATGGCTGCTGCCAAGGGCGCTTAATTCATAAGCGACCTTTCTATTGCCCTTACTTTTGACTACAACTATTTTTTGCACCGGAGAACCCCATGACACAAGCCCAACCAGCCCATAAGCGGATTTTGCTCAAGCTGTCTGGTGAAGCACTAATGGGGGATGACCAGTTTGGTATCAACCGCGCGACGATTGAGCGCATGGTTGCTGAGATCGTTGAGGTCTCCAAAGTGGGTGTGCAGGTGGCTGTCGTCATTGGTGGGGGTAATATTTTCCGTGGCGTCGCAGGAGGCTCTGTCGGTATGGACCGTGCCACAGCGGACTATATGGGAATGCTGGCTACCGTGATGAATGCATTGGCCTTGGCCGATGCGATGGATAAGCAGGGTTTGACTGCGCGTGTGATGTCTGCGATTGGCATTGAGCAAGTGGTTGAGCCTTATGTGCGCCCGAAAGCACTCCAGTATTTGGAAGAGGGCAAGGTCGTTGTGTTCGCTGCTGGAACCGGCAACCCCTTCTTTACGACAGATACAGCTGCTGCGCTGCGTGGTGCAGAAATCGGTGCGGAAGTCGTGCTCAAGGCTACCAAGGTGGATGGTGTCTACACAGCAGATCCTATGAAGGATCCTGCGGCGACTCGCTACGAAAAGCTGGCTTTTGATGAGGCGATTGGTCGTAATCTAGGCATCATGGACGCCACAGCTTTTGCCCTGTGCCGAGACCAAAAGCTGCCCATTCGCGTATTCTCTATCGTCAAGCCTGGCGCTTTGCTGCGCGTGGTGATGGGAGAAGATGAGGGCACATTGGTGTACGCTTAATTAGTTAGAAGCGACTTTTAGGCCTTCCTTGTGTAAACATAGGAAGGCCGTTTGCTTTCAGAGGTAACAGATATGACGATTGCTGAGATCAAAAAAAATACCGAAACCAAAATGGGTCAGCCCATTGAGGCCTTGAAAAATAACCTGTCCCGCGTGCGTACAGGTCGCCCTAGCCCTCAGTTGCTGGATGTGATTCAGGTGGAGTATTACGGCTCCATGGTGCCTTTGTCCCAAGTGGCCAATGTTTCTTTGTTGGATGCGCGAACTTTGAGCGTGCAGCCATGGGAAAAGAATATGGGTGCCAAGATTGAGAAAGCCATTCGTGAGAGTGAGTTGGGTCTCAATCCTGCGTCGATGGGTGATTTGATCCGCATCCCGATGCCACCCATGAGTGAAGAGCGCCGCAAGGAAATGACCAAGCTGGCACGCAACGAGGGCGAAGCTTCGAAGATTGCTATCCGTAATCTGCGTCGCGATGCCAATGAAGCTGTAAAACGCTTGGTTAAGGACAAGGAAGCTTCTGAGGATGATCAAAAGCGTTCCGAAGCAGATGTGCAGAAGCTGACAGACAAGCACATTGCGGATATTGACGCATTGGTTGCTTCTAAAGAACAAGAAATCTTGGCTGTTTAACGGTTGCAGTGGCGGGAATTTGAGATGACTCCTTCTACGACCATTCCTCGCCATATTGCGATTGTCATGGATGGCAATGGCCGCTGGGCCAAGCAGCGGTTTTTGCCTCGTTTAGCGGGGCACAAGCAAGGTGTTGAAGCATTGCGCCGTTGCGTCAGCGCTTGTATTGAGCGTGGTGTGCGTGTACTGACTGTTTTTGCTTTTTCATCGGAAAACTGGAATCGTCCTCAGGATGAAGTGTCTGGCTTGATGAATTTATTGGCTGGGGCTTTAGCGCGAGAGGTGCCCGGCTTAAGTCAGGAAGGCGTCCAACTTCACTTCGTGGGGGAGCGCGCTTCGCTATCAGACAAAGTCAAGGCGGGCTTTGCGCAGGCAGAAACCTCTACCGCGGCGAATCATCGGCTGATATTGAACGTTTGTTTCAACTATGGCGGTCGTTGGGATATAGCGCAGGCCGCAGAGCGTGTTGCAGCGCAAGGCCTGCCGATGACGGAAGGTAATTTGTCTGCAGCCATGGCCTTGAGCCATGTTGCTGACCCTGATTTGCTGATTCGCACAGGCGGCGAAAGCAGAATCAGTAATTTTTTACTATGGCAGACGGCTTACAGCGAGTTGTATTTCAGCACGGCCCTGTGGCCGGAATTCGGTGCAGAGCAGTTGGATGCTGCAATCGCTGACTTCGCCACGCGCGAGCGCCGCTTTGGTCAAATTTCAGAACAAATAAAGCACTCCTCTCAGCAGAGAGTGGTTGCTTGAAGGGGCTCCATGCTTAAACAGCGTGTCATTACAGCATTGGTGCTATTGCTGGTTTTATTGCCAGCCTTGTTTCACAGCAATAGCTTGCCCTTCAACCTTATCGTTTTGGCGATTGTGACGGTAGGGGCGTGGGAGTGGGGGCGGCTGAATGGTCTGAATACAGGCTTATCG
>JAHAYB010000445.1 GCA_018384835.1 Comamonas sp. | reverse complement strand
AACGCCTTGCCCCCTGACGGTTAGCGCGTGCAAAAGCAGCGCTCTGCCCTTGCAGCTCCAGCAAAAAAACATTGCCTGCGTGGGAGGCCGCCAAGGCAGCATTGCCAATTACCGCGACATCATTGAGCAGGCGGGCGGGCAGTTCTCCCACCACGACGGCGGTGTGCAAGACAAGCCCTGCACGCTCGATGCCGTGCTTGCTGCGGCTGATTTGGTCATCTGCCAAACCGGCTGCATCAGCCACAACGCATATTGGCGAGTGAAGGATTTTTGCAAGCGCACCGGCAAGCAATGCGTGTTTGTCGATAACCCCAGCTATTCCAGCCTGATGCGCAATCTGCAAGAGCTGCACCAACCACAGCCGCCCCAGTTAGCGGCGTTGAGCAACGGCTAAACCGCCAGAGCCGCCGCACACCAAAACGGCGCAAAGGCTAAAATCGCGCTCCTTGGCCACGCGTGGCCTTGATGCCCAGCCTCCTTACCGGGCTGGGCTTTTTTGTTGACTACGCCGCCGCGCCTGCGCCTGCCATCTACCCCCCGCCTCCAATAGCCCCCATGCCCAGCAGCACAGCCCCCGCGCCGGATGCCGCCACCGCGCCCGAACAAGCCGCCCTGGCGCGTCTGTATGGCGAGCCGCTGTTCAAAATTCCGCAAGACCTCTACATCCCACCAGATGCGCTGGAAGTCTTTCTGGAAGCCTTTGAAGGCCCGCTAGACCTGCTGCTGTACCTGATACGGCGGCAAAACTTCAACATTCTGGACATCCCCCTGGTGCAGGTCACAGAGCAATACCTGGGCTATGTGGAAGAAATCCGCAACCGCAACCTGGAACTGGCCGCCGAATACCTGCTGATGGCCGCCATGCTGATTGAAATCAAATCGCGCCTGCTGCTGCCTGTCAAAAAAGCCGATGACGCGCAAGAGCCAGAAGACCCCCGCGCCGAGCTGGTGCGCCGCCTGCTGGAGTACGAACAAATCAAGCTGGCCGCCCAGCGCTTGGGCGAATTGCCGCAATACGGGCGCGATTTTGTGCAGGCGCAAATCTATATCGAGCAAAGCCTGACCCCCGCCCTGCCGGACGTGAATGCCGCCGACCTGCAAGCCGCTTGGCGCGATATTCTGCGCCGCGCCAAGCTGGTACAACACCACCGCATTACCCGCGAAGAGCTATCAGTGCGCGAGTACATGAGCCACATCCTCAAACAACTCCAAGGCCAGCGCTTTGTGCCCTTTGAGCAGATTTTTCAGCCCGAAAAAGGCGCGGCTGTGCTGGTCGTCACCTTTATTGCCCTGCTGGAGCTGGCCAAGGAAACCCTGCTGGAAATTACCCAGGCCGAGGCATTTGCCCCGATTTACCTGCGTCTGGCCTACAGCGCTGTATAAACTTTGCCCGCCTGAACCGAATCCCCCCTGACAACGCTGGCACTGTGTGCGCCAGTAGCAGTAGCAGCCCCCGCCCATGACCCAAGACTTTGACGTACTCATTATTGGCAGCGGCCTGGCTGGCCTGACCGCCGCCTTGCAGCTCGCCCCCCAGCACCGCGTGGCGGTAATTACCAAGCGCGAGCTGCAAGCAGGCTCCAGCGGCCAGGCGCAGGGCGGTATTGCCGCCGTACTCGATGCCCAAGACAGCTTTGATGCCCATGTGCAAGACACCCTGACCGCCGGTGCTGGCCTGTGCGACCTAGCCGCCACCCGCTTTGTGGTGGAAAACGCCCCCGATGCCATCGCCTGGCTGCGCGAGCTGGGCGTGCCGTTTTCTGAAGAGCAAGGCCAACTGCACCTGACCCGCGAGGGCGGGCACAGCGCCCGGCGCATCGTCCACGCCACCGATGCCACCGGCGCAGCCGTCCAAAAAACCCTGATTGAGCGGGTACGCGCCACCCCCAACATCACCCTGCTGGAGCAGCACACCCTGGTGGATGTGATTACCAGCCGCAAGCTGGGGCTGCCTGGCAGCCAGCGCTGCCTGGGCTTGTATGCCTTGGATGAGGCGACGGACAGCGTTGTCACCTTTCGCGCACCGCACACCATTTTGGCGACAGGCGGGGCGGGCAAGGTCTATCTTTACACCACCAACCCCGACACCGCCACGGGCGACGGCATTGCTGCTGCTTGGCGGGCGGGCTGCCGGGTGGCGAATCTGGAATTTATTCAATTTCACCCCCCCAGCCTTAACCACCCCCATGCCAAATCATTTCTGATTAGCGAAGCCGAGCGCGGCGAGGGCGGGCGGCTGCTGCGCCCCGATGGTAGCCGCTTTATGCCCGAGCACGACCCCCGTGCCGAGCTAGCGCCACGCGACATCGTGGCACGCGCCATTGATTTTGAGATGAAAAAGCACGGCCTGGACTGCGTGCATCTGGACATCTCCCACCAAAGCCCGGAATTTTTGCAAGCGCACTTTCCCAACATCCTGGCCACCTGTGCGCAATTTGGCATTGACATCACCCGCCAGCCCATTCCGGTTGTGCCAGCGGCGCATTACACCTGCGGCGGCATCCTCACCGACCTGGCTGGGCGCACCGACCTGCCCGGCCTCTACGCCATTGGCGAAAGCGCCTGCACCGGCCTGCACGGAGCCAACCGCCTCGCCAGCAACTCACTGCTGGAGTGCATGGTGTTTGCCCGTGCAGCGGCGCAGGCCATTACCAGCCAGCCCAGCAGCGAACGCCCTGCGCTGCCCGCCTGGGACGATAGCCAAGTCACCGATGCTGATGAGGCCGTGGTCATCTCCCACAACTGGGACGAGCTGCGCCGCTTTATGTGGGATTACGTGGGCATAGTGCGCACCAACAAGCGCCTGGAGCGGGCAGCGCACCGCATCGCCCTGCTGCAAACAGAAATTCAAGAGTTCTACGCCCACTTCCATATCAGCCGCGACCTGCTGGAGCTGCGCAACCTGGTACAAGTGGCTGATTTAATAGTTAAAAGCGCCCAAATGCGCCATGAAAGCCGTGGCCTGCACTACAGCCGCGACTGGCCAGAACGCGCCGCCCCGACCGCCTCAACCATCCTGGTTCCAGCGGCGTAACCCGTCTGGCTACGCTGCATCTCCACGCAAAAATGGCTGCAAAATTCGCAGCCATTTTTTGATTGTGCACAACGCCAGAGCAACGCTATGGCGGGTAGATGCCTGTAGGAGCCGTCAGAAGGTGTGGCGCAGCCCCAGCTCGTAGCCGCTCACGTTCTTGCCGGCAGCAACTGTGTGCGACAGCGAAGTCCCCAGCTTGCGGTTGGCGTTGTTGTCATTGCTCATGTGCGCCACGCTGGCGTAGATTTCCGTGCGTTTAGACAGCTTGTAGCCATAGCCCAGCGCCAGGCGTACCGAGTCGCGCTCATCGCGCTTCTTGTCCTTGTACCAAGAGACTGCGGCTCGCACTTCGCCCTGACCGCCCTGGCCCACCGGAGCCTTCACGCCCACGCTGTACAAGTCCACACGCTGGTTGTTACCGCGCTCAGAAGCAAGCAGCACCATCGGCGTGATAGAGCCAAACTTGTAAGACGCGCCCACGTTGAAGTTCTTGTAGTTGATGGTGTTGCCCACCGTCCCCCCCTTGACCACGCCGTAACCCAACGCCACGTTCAGCGGGCCGTTGGCGTACCCCAGGCGCAGCCCCATGCTGCTCGCCAGGCTATTGCTGTCGCCCTTGGCTCTTTCGCCAAAAGCGTAGGTAGCCTGGCCGTACAAGCCGCCCATCTTGGGCATCAGGTAACTGATACTGTCAGAGTAACGCTTGGGGTTGCTGCCCTCAATGGTGCCTTCGGCAGAGCTGCTAATCAGGTTGTGGCCATTGACCGCGCCCATGCCCGAATCGCCAAAGGCGTGGAAAGTCTCTAGGTTCTGGTAGGTGGGGCTTTTGTCACGGCCCAGGCGCACTTCACCAAAGTCGCCCATCAAGCTGATGGTAGAGCGGCGGTCGAACTTGAGAACCGAACCACCGTTGTCCACGCTGACACCAGCTTCCAGCCAAAAGCCCGCCTTGAGGCCATTACCCAAGTCTTCCACACCGCGAAAACCCAAGCGGCTGCTGGAGTTACCGCCATTGGCCATGCCCGTGACAGAGTTACCACTGGTGGAGATGTGGGCGACTGAAGCGTCCGCCACCCCAAACAGAGTGACGTTAGTGCTTTGAGCCAAAGCCCCAGTGACAACGCTCGTGGCGGCCAGGGCAAGAAGTGTTCGTTTCATAATTTTCAACGGTTGCAATGGAGTGAATGAAAAGCCCGAAGGCCAGGGTCATTACACCGATTGAATGTGACAAATCCGTGAAACTACGCATAGACTGGCACTTTTTCATTACTATCGTGGGTTCGTTCTTTTCCATCCGAACCTCCGAATCTGACCATGTACCGCTCTTTACTGAAATCCAAAATCCACCGCGTCAAAGCCACCCATTGCGAGTTGCACTACGAAGGCTCCTGCGCCATCGACGAAGACCTGATGGAGGCGGCAGACATTGTGGAGAACGAGGAAATCCACATCTGGAACATCGACAACGGCGAGCGCTTTAGCACCAACGCCATCAAGGGTGAGCGCGGCAGCGGCATGATTTCCGTCAACGGCTCTGCCGCACGCCGTGCTTGTGTGGGGGATTTGCTCATCATTGCCACCTTTGTGCAAGTGGCAGAAAAAAAGGTGGCCGAGCATCTGCCCAAACTGGTTTTTGTCAATGACAAAAACCAGCAGGTTGAGCTACGCGACAAAGTGCCTACACAAATGCAAACGACCTAAAAGCGTCAGAGCATTTACACACGCTCTTCAAGTTTTAGCGCATCTGCCACTGCAAAGTCAGGTAAGCCGCCCGCCCCAGTTGGGGATAGCCAAAGGCGGTTTCATACTGCTTGTTGCCCAAATTAGCCACGCGCAGTTGGGCGCTAAGGCTGGGGTTGATTCGGTAGGCAAGGCGGGCATCCACCGTGGTGTAAGCACCCAATCGCACGGGCTGATAGGTGGCAAAGTCGGTATCGGGGCGGCTGCCTACACGCAGCACGCTAGTGCCTACGCGCCAAGCGCCCAGCTCTTTATCCACGTTGACTGACCATTGCTGCTTGGCACGGCGCAGCAGCGGGCTACCGTCAGCAGTGCGGGTATTGAGCTGCTCCAGCGCGGCAGAGACTTGCCAGCCGTCATGGGCAAAGCCATAGCTCAGGCTCCAGCCTTTCAGGCGGGTGCGGCCTGGCAGGTTTTCCATTTGCGTACTGCCAGCGGCAATCAACTGGTCCACGCGGTTGTCAAAGCGCAGCAGCTTGGCGCTGTGGTTGGCGTAGTTCCACTGCACACCGGCTTCGTAGTTTTTGCCGCGCTCGGGTTGCAGCAGGGGGTTGCCGTCATACGGTGCGCCCCATTGGCCATACAGCTGGTCAAAAGTGGGCACGCGCAAGCTCTTGCCGTGGGCAGCCAGCAGGCGCAGGCCAGCGCCCACATCCAAGCCGTAGCTGATACCGTAGGTGGTAAAGCCGCCAAACTGCGAGTTATCGTCACGGCGCAAATTACCCTGCCAGTGGTGGCGGCCTGCATTGCCCGTCAGGCCGACAAAGCCCGCATTGATATGGCGTTGGCGCACGCTATAGGGCGTGGTGGTATCCACTTTTTGCTCTAGGCGCTCCAGCCCGGCCAGCACCATGCCCAGGGGCGTGTCGATATGGTTATCCCAGTGGTAGCTGGTTTGCTCGGTGCGCAGGTGGTTGTCGCTCCAGGCCGCTTGCAGGTATTGCGTCTGGTCGATGGAGTGGCCCATGGCAAAGCTGGTGCTCCAATTGGGCATCACCACCCCTTTGAGCGCTAGGCGGCCAACACGGCTTTGCAGGTCGGTGAAGGGGTTGTTGTCGCCAGGGCCATCGTCCATATAAGACTTGCCTTGGGACTGCATCCAGTTGCCTTCCAAACGCCAGTCGCTGTTGATGGCGTAGCCCACGGCCAGTTGCACCGCGCTTTGGTCAAAGCCATCGCGGTCAGGGTGGTAGGTATAGGGGCCAGCAGCAGCGCGGGTGGCAGAGCTGCCGCGCTCTTGCACGCGGCTGAGGCTCAGTTGGTAATCCCAGCCCGCTTGTGCGCCGCCCAGGCTCAGGCTGGCGGCTTTGTGGCCGTACTCGCCCACAGTGGCAGAGGCTTGGGCGCTCAACGCCTTATCCGCCCCTTGGCCACGGCGGGTAAAGACTTGAATCACCCCGGCCACGGCATCGCTGCCGTACAGGGCAGACATGGGGCCTTTGACCACCTCAATGCGCTCAATCAGCTCCAGCGGCAGGTTTTGCAGGTTCAGGCCGCCATACACCGCCGAGCCATAGCGCACACCATCGACCAGCAGCAA
>JAHAYB010000425.1 GCA_018384835.1 Comamonas sp. | reverse complement strand
GTGTATGTGCTGCCCCAGGTGGCGGGGGCATTTGCCAGCTCGCGCCGCAGCTTGCCCTGGTTGACCAGCGCCATGCTGGCCTTGAGCGCCGGGCTGCGCTCCTATTGGCCGCTACTGCTGGCACTGCTGGCCGCTAGCGGCATTGGCCTGCGGTTGGCGTTGCGCCACCCCGCCAGCCGCTTGCACCTGCACAGTGCTTGGCTGCGCTGGCCGCTGCTCGGCCCCCTGCTGGCACGCTATAACGCAGCACGTTTTGCCAACACCCTGGGGCTGCTGGTACATGCTGGCCTGCCCATCCTGCCCGCGCTGCAAGCGGCCAGCCACACCGTCGCCAACGCCGCCATGCAGCAAGATTTGCAAGAGGTACAGCGCCTGGTGCGCGAAGGTGCGCCCCTAGGGCTGGCACTAGCGCAAAAACCGCGCTTTCCCAAGCTGCTGGGCACGTTTGCCCGCCTGGGCGCAGAAACCGGGCAAGCCGGCCCCATGCTGCTGCGCGTAGGCGGCCAACTGGCGCAGCAAGTGCAGCAACGCGCCCTGCAACTGGCCGCCGTGCTAGAGCCACTGCTGATTTTGCTCATGGGTGCAGTCGTCTTGCTGATAGTGCTGGCCGTGCTTATGCCAATGATTGAACTCAATAGCTTTGTGCGTTGATTGGAAAGGCGGGGGGCGCTACCGTACCAAAGTAGCCCCTGGGATGGCGTGCTAGCATCCTTGGCCATTTTGCAATTTGCCATTTGTAATTTTTATGCACGCCCATTGGGGCTTTTTTTAAGCAATGACTACCCCCACCCACCCCACTTCTACCACCAGCAGCGCCGCCCCTGGCATTGCTCCCCATACCCAGCCCCCCCTGGTGATTGCCACCCGTGAAAGCCGTCTGGCGCTGTGGCAGGCGCATCACGTCCAAGGACTACTTGAGCAACAAGGTCTGCGCGTAGCGCTTTTGGGCATGACCACCAAGGGCGATCAGATTTTGGATCGCACCCTCTCCAAAGTGGGCGGCAAGGGGCTGTTCGTCAAAGAGTTGGAAGTGGCGCTGCAAGAAGGCCGCGCCCATATTGCCGTCCACTCGCTCAAAGACGTGCCGATGGAGCTGCCCGAAGGTTTTAGCCTAGCCTGTGTCATGCCCCGCGAAGACCCGTGCGACGCTTTTGTCAGCCCGAACTACGCCAATTTGAACGCACTGCCTCAAGGGGCGGTAGTGGGCACATCGAGTTTGCGCCGTCAGGTGTTGCTGCAAGATTTGCGCCCGGATTTACGCATCATCCCGCTGCGCGGCAACTTGGATACGCGCCTTGGCAAACTCGACGCGGGGCAGTACGACGCGATTGTGCTGGCCGCTGCCGGACTCAAGCGCTTGGGGATGGAGGAGCGCATTCGCCACATCTTCACCCCAGAGGAAATGCTACCTGCTGCTGGTCAAGGCGCTTTGGGCATAGAGATTCGCAGCGACCGCAGCGATTTACAGGCGGCACTTGCTCCCTTGGTCGATATGCCGACTTGGTTGCGCGTAGCGGCAGAGCGAGCCGTCAGCCAAGGCATGGGCGGCAGTTGTTCTGTTCCGCTGGCCGCCTATGCCACTTTGGAGGGCGAAACGCTACACCTACGCGCTGCTTGGGGCGATGTGGAAAACCGCCATCCTCTGCTGCGCGTAGAGCGCCTCGCCCGTGTCACCACGCTGGCCGAAGCCGATGCGCTGGGTCTGGCCGCCGCTGCGGATTTACAAGCAGCCGGTGCACGCCAAGCATGAGTTATGACGAGTCATGTAAAGCAATTCATCATCACCCGCCCAGAGCCGGACAACGCGCTGTGGGTGGCACAATTACGCGCCTTGGGGCATAGCGCTCTGAGCCTGCCGCTCATGGAAATTCGCCCTAGCAATGTGGATATAGACATTGCGGAAGTCGGCGATATTTCCCGTTACGCGGCGCTGATGTTTGTCAGCGTGAATGCAGTGCGCCATTTTTTTGCCCATCCGCAGGTCATGGCGCAGCGCAGCGCTTTGAACGATGCGCTGGCGCAGGGGCGGCTGCGTTGCTGGTCGCCTGGCCCTGGCACGAGCGCAGCCTTGCAGCAAGCGGGTATTGCCGCCGCCTTCATTGATGATCCTCAGCCCCAAGCCGCGCAGTTTGAATCGGAAACCCTGTGGCAGGTTGTCGCGCCGCAAGTGCCGCGCATGTCCGAGCGCGGGCAATCGGTGCTGATTGTGCGTGGCACGCAAGGCCGAGCGTGGTTGTCCGAGCAACTGAGGGCCCACGGAGTACCAACGGTGTTTTTGCCGATTTATGAGCGCTGCGCTCCCACGCCCGATGCCGCTTGGCTGGCGCAATTGGCACAATGCCGCGCCGATACCGATGCGTTTTGGGTTTTCAGTAGCGGCGAATGCGTAGATAACCTCCGCGCCCTCGCCCCCGATGCCGATTGGCGTAACTACCGCGCCATTGCCACGCATGAGCGCATTGCCCAGCGCTGCCGTAAAGATGAAAAAGATTCGGGCTTAGGTTTGGGTTTTGGCCGCGTGTGGGAGTGCCGACCTACGCTGGCTGATGTGCTACTCCTCAACACCGAAACCTAAACACCGAAGCGGCACAGGCACATCTTGGTTTGTATAAAGCCCCTAGTACCCAGGGGGCGCAGCCTCTTCCCTTATTCTTGCGGCCACCGTGGCGCTGTGGCTTGCTGGCACAGCGGCAGTGATTGCATTTTTTTCAGGAGTATCTGGTTTATGAGCGACATCCAACAACGCATTGACGAAGCCGTAAAGGCCAACGAAATTCTGCTGTTCATGAAGGGCAGCGCCAGCTTTCCTATGTGCGGCTTCTCTGGCCGCGCTATTCAGATTTTGAAAGCCTGCGGCGTAGAGCAAGAAAACATTGCCACCGTCAACGTGCTGGACGATGAAGAGGTGCGCCAAGGCATCAAAGACTACAGCCAGTGGCCGACCATTCCTCAGTTGTATGTGCGCGGTGAGTTTGTAGGTGGCTCAGACATCATGATGGAGATGTACGAAAGCGGCGAGCTGCAAAAAATCGTAGCCCCCAAGGCTTAACGCTACCGACCTTCACAACCGCCTTTGAACAGGCGGTTTTTTGTGCCTATTGCCCGCTTACCAAGATATGCGAAAAGCCCCGTCCTTCATGGCGGGGATGGATAGCACGGATGCCCAAGGCATCCTAGAACGCCGGTATATTAACTGACACCTATGCAACTACGCCAAGCCTTCCAGTACGAACTACGCCCCAAGGGTCAGCAGCAGCGCCAAATGCGCCGCTTTGCTGGTTCGTGCCGCTTCGTGTTTAACAAGGCGCTGGCATTGCAGCAAGAGTGCTACCAAGCGGGTGAGAAAAAGCTGGGCTATGCCAGTTTGTGCAAACTACTGGTTCAGTGGAAGGCGCAGCCCCAAACGCATTGGCTGACCGAGATACCCAGCCAAGCCTTGCAGCAAGTGCTTAAAAACCTAGAGCAGGCTTATCAGAACTTTTTTGATAAATGCACTGCTTTCCCAAAATTCAAGAAGAAAGGCCAGTGCGAAAGTTTCCGCTACCCCCTGGGGGTGAAACTTGACCAAGGCAACAGCCGTATCTTTTTGCCTAAGCTGGGCTGGGTGCGCTATCGCAACAGCAGGGATGTGCTGGGCGTGGTGAAAAACG
>JAHAYB010000402.1 GCA_018384835.1 Comamonas sp. | reverse complement strand
AACGCGGTCGATATTGCCACCCTGGCGCTGATTTACGTCATGCTGGCCCTGGGCCTGAATATTGTGGTGGGCTTTGCTGGTCTGCTGGATTTAGGCTTTGTCGGCTTCTATGCCGTGGGCGCTTATACCTATGCCCTGCTCTACCACTGGGCGGGCTGGAGCTTTTGGCAGGCGCTGCCGCTGTCTGGCGCAATGGCGGCGCTGTTTGGCTTTTTGCTGGGCTTTCCGGTGCTGCGCCTGCGCGGGGATTACTTGGCGATTGTCACCCTGGGGTTTGGGGAAATCATCCGCCTGCTGCTGGTCAACCTGACGGATTGGACGGGCGGGCCTGACGGCATCTCTGGCATCCCCAAGCCCACCGTGCTGGGCATGGAGATGGCGCGGCGCAGCAGCGTAGAGGGGGCGCAGACCTTTCACCAATTCTTTGGCCTGAGTTTTAACTCCATGCACATGGTGATTTTTCTCTACCTGATGGCTTTGCTGCTGGCCGTCATCACCCTGCTGATTGGCAACCGCCTGATTCGTATGCCCATAGGCCGCGCCTGGGAAGCGCTGCGCGAGGATGAAATCGCCTGCCGCTCGCTGGGGCTAAACCCCATGAGCATCAAGCTCTCGGCCTTTACCCTGGGCGCGATGTTTGCTGGTTTTGGCGGTGCGTTTTTTGCCGCACGCCAGGGCATCGTCAACCCGGAGTCGTTCACCTTTATTGAATCGGCGCTGATTCTGGCCATCGTGGTACTGGGCGGCATGGGGTCGCAACTGGGGGTGATTGTGGCCGCCGTGCTGCTGACCGCCCTGCCCGAGGTAGCGCGTCAATTCTCGGAATACCGCATGTTGATTTTTGGCTTGGTGATGATTTTGATGATGATTTGGCGACCCCAAGGGCTGCTACCCATGCAACGCCCGCAGATTCGGGTAGATCACCTCAGCCCCAAGCCCGAATGATGATGACGAATAGGATTCACTGATGACTCAAAACTACCTACTCGACGTCAACAACCTCAGTATGCGCTTTGGCGGCCTGGTGGCCGTTGATGGCATAGCGCTACAGCTCAAGCCCCGGGAAATTTTCGCCATCATCGGCCCCAACGGCGCGGGCAAGACCACGGTGTTTAACTGCATCAGCGGCTTCTACACCCCCACGACTGGCTCCATCGTGCTGGACGGCCAGCGCATTGCCGGGCTGGGCAGCCACAGCGTGGCACGCAAGGGCGTAGTGCGCACCTTTCAAAACGTGCGCCTATTCAAAAGCATGACGGCGCTGGAAAACCTGCTGGTCGCCCAGCATCGGCATAACCAATCATCGGTGCTGGCCGGGCTGTTTAACACCGCCAGCTACCGCCGCCAAGAGCAGGCGCAAATCGCACGCGCCATGCACTGGCTGGACTACATGGGGCTGGCCGAGTTTGCCAACCGCGAAGCTGGCAATCTGGCCTATGGCCACCAAAGGCGGCTAGAAATTGCCCGCTGCATGATTACCGAGCCTAAGCTGCTCATGCTGGACGAACCCGCCGCTGGCCTGAACCCGCAAGAGAAAAAAGACCTGCAACAACTCATAGGCCGCCTGCGTGATGAATACCAGGTCAGCATTTTGCTGATTGAGCACGATATGGGGCTGGTCATGGGCGTATCCGAGCGCATTCTGGTGATGGAATACGGCAAGCCCATCGCCCTGGGGCTGCCCGAGGAAATCCGCAATAACGAGCAAGTCATCAAGGCGTATCTGGGAGAAGCGTAAATGTCCAGCCATCCACAAAGCATCAGCACCGAGCAGCCCCCCATGCTGGAAATTGACCGCCTCAGCACCCACTACGGCGCTATCTGCGCGGTGGACAACGCCAGCCTGCATGTGCAAAAGGGCGAAATCGTCAGCCTGATTGGAGCCAACGGCGCGGGCAAAACCTCGCTACTGATGACCGTATGCGGCAATCCACGCGCCAGCACAGGCACAGTGCAGTTTGAGGGGGAGGACATTACCCACCTGCCCCCGCACCACATCATGCGCAAGGGCATTGCGATTTCGCCCGAGGGGCGGCGGATTTTTCCGGCGCTCACCGTCACGGAAAACCTGCAAATGGGCGGTTTTTTTCTGGACAAAAGCGCCATTGCTGACGGCATTGAGCATGTCTATCACCTCTTCCCCCGCCTGCGCGAACGCGCCCAGCAACGCGCTGGCACCATGAGCGGCGGCGAGCAGCAAATGCTGGCCATAGGCCGCGCCCTGATGAGCCAGCCGCGCCTGCTGCTTTTAGATGAGCCTACGCTGGGGCTGGCTCCGCTCATCATTGCGCAGATTTTTGACATCATCCAAACCGTGCGCGACGAGGGCGTGACCGTCTTTCTGGTCGAGCAAAACGCCAACCGCGCCCTGCAAATCGCCGACCGTGGCTATGTGCTGGAAAATGGCCGCATCGTGCTGGAAGACACGGGGGCGAACCTGCTTTCCAACGATGAGGTGCGGCGGGCTTATTTGGGGGGATAAACAGGTAAGTCGACGGGCTGCACCACCAACCCAAGCTCCCGCTGCATTCTTTCACTGCGCAGGCGGCGCGAATCCTGCAAATAACTGAGCATGGCGGGGCTGACGTGGGCGGCAATCGCTTCACGGCTTAGGCGCGGGGGGCGGGGTAGCCCCAGATGGTCGGCCACGCGGTCAAAGTAGTCGCCCATCAGGCTGGGCTGGCCGTCGCTGATATGCAGGCAGCGCTGCGCTCGGCCACGCCACAGCGCCAATAGGCAGGCGCGTGCCAAATCATCCGCGTGGATGCGGTTGCTCCACACATCTTCTTCCCGATGCAGCACCGGCTGACCTTGCGCCAAGCGCTGCGCTAGGCCGCTGGCTAGCCGTTCAGGCGCAAAAATGCCGGGCACACGCAGGCGCACCGTGCGGGCAGCGCGGGGGCTTTTGCCGTAGCGAATCAACTGCTGCTCTGCCTGCCAGCGCCGCTGGCCTCGTGGCTGGCTGGGGGCGGGGGCTTGGGTTTCATCCAGCCACTGGCCGCCGCTGTCGCCATACACCGCCGTGGTAGAGACATAAACCAGCGCCCGCAACCGGCCAGGCCGCTGCTGCACAGTGCGCAGCAAATGGCGTGTGCGGCTATCCTCCACCCCTCGCCCAGGCGGCGGCGCAAGATGCAGCAGGTAATGCGCCCAGCCGCGCAGGCGCTGAAGGCTGGCGGGCACATCCAAATTGCCCACGATGGGCGTAGCCCCCAAAGCCTGGAACTGGGCGCGTTTATCGGGGCTGGAAGTCAGCACCATGATGCGCAGCCCATGCTGGCCGCTGCGCCCGCTTTGCTGCTGCCAATGGCGCAGCAAACGCTGGCCAATTGCGCCACAGCCCACCACCAACACACGCGGGCGGCGCAGGCGGGCGGGCAAGGCTGGCTGGGGCGAGATAAAGCGCTGCAATCTGCGCTTCAAGCGGTATGGGTATGGGTTTGTGGGCACAATCTGGACTTTCTTTTGTTCTTCACCCCCACCATCCTAGCCTAGCCAGAAATATGAGCGCTTCTGACTCCGCCGTCGCCCCCACCTCCGCCCCTTCGTACCAAGTCACGATTGAACCCAGTGGCCGCAGCTTTAGCGTTGCGCCTGGGCAAACCATTCTGGCCGCCGCGCTAGCCGCTGAAATTGGCCTGCCCTACGGCTGCCGGGACGGCGCTTGTGGCTCGTGCAAATGCGAAAAAACCAGTGGCAGCGTCAGCCAGAGCAACTACGCCCCCAACGCTTTAAGCGCAGAGGAAGAGGCCGCTGGCCAGATTCTGACCTGCCGCGCCCACCCTCAATCAGACGTGGTGCTGCAAGTGCGCCAAGTGGCCGACCTGGGCAGCCACCCCATCAAAAAACTGCCGGTGCGTGTACGCGCCCTAGAGCGCCTGGCCGACGACGTGATGCGCATGGAGCTGCAACTGCCCGCCAGCGACCGCTTTGCCTACCACGCTGGCCAGTACATCGACTTTTTGCTGCGCGATGGCTCGCGGCGCTCCTACTCCATGGCGCTAGCGCCGCACTGGCAGGAAGAAAAGCCCGGCATTGGCCTAGAGCTGCACCTGCGCCACCTGCCCGGCGGCCTGTTTACCGACCATGTGTTTGGCGGAATGCAGCCCAAGGAAATTCTGCGCATCGAAGGCCCCTTTGGCAGCTTTTACCTGCGCGAGCAATCGCACAAGCCGATGGTTTTTATCGTCTCAGGCACCGGCTTTGCGCCTGCCAAAGCCATGATTGAGCATCTGCACTTTATGGGCAGCCCCCGCCCGGTGCTGCTGTACTGGGGTGGCCGCCGCCCGCAAGACCTCTACCTGCGCGACTGGGTAGAGCAGCAGGCCGCGCACATGCCGCAACTGCACTTTGTGCCCGTGCTCTCTGCCCCCCAGCCTGAAGATAGCTGGACGGGGCGCACCGGCTACGTCCACCAGGCCGTGCTGGATGATTTTGCAGATTTGAGCGGCTACCAAGTCTATGCCTGCGGCAACCCCGCTATGGTGGCCGCCGCCCGCCAAGGCTGTATAGAGCAATGCAATCTGCCTGCTGCACAGTTTTTTGCTGATGCTTTTACCAGTGCTGCGGATGGTGCCTGATATATCACCTATTAGGGCACAAAACAGAGGGCATCCCATTGTTGTCAGTTGAGCAAACCAGATTACAGGTAGCGAAGAAAACCGAGGCGAGGAAAAAATCACAGCTAGGTCAGTTTTTCACGCCTGAAAAAATTGCCGTATTTATGGCTGGTTTATTCCCTGATTCCAGTGGAGCCTGTCGTTTGCTGGATGCCGGTGCTGGCGTTGGCTCTCTTTCTGATGCCTTTCTGCAAAGATGGTTGTCGGGCAGCTTTAACTTTCAACAGATAGCGCTGGATGCGTTTGAAATTGACGAGTCCCTACATGCTCATTTAAGTAAAACACTGGAAAAATACCAAGGCCGGGGAAATTTTTCTGCAGCTATCCGTGGGGGTGACTTTATTCATCTGGCCACCGAAGCACTTGCTGGCAGTCTGTTTGCAGCGGCAATGCCCCAATACACGCACGCAATCCTTAATCCGCCCTATAAGAAAATCAATAGCCATTCAGCCCATCGGCTGGCTTTGCGCTCTATGGGCATCGAAACAGTGAATCTGTATTCGGCCTTTGTTGCGCTGGCCGTAGCGCAGGCTGCAGCGGGTGGTCAGATTGTGGCGATTATTCCGCGCAGCTTTTGCAATGGGCCGTACTACCGCCCGTTCCGAGATTTCATTTTGGAGCGTGCGGCTCTGCGCCATATCCACCTTTTTGAATCACGCAGCAAGGCATTTAAAGACGACGCGGTGTTGCAAGAGAACGTCATCATCCGCCTTGAGCGAGGCGGCCAACAAGGGGCGGTGACGATTACCACCTCAACCGATGACAGCTTCGCCGACCTTGCAACCAACGAACACCCGTTCGATCGGATTGTGTTGCCTAACGACCCTGAGCGGTTCATCCATGTACCCACGACGACCGAGAAAAGCGCTATTGAGCTATCGCCCGCTGTGCGTTATTCACTGGCAGATTTGGGCATTAAGGTATCAACTGGCCCGGTGGTGGACTTTCGCTTGAAAGCGCATCTGCGCGATATGCCTGAAGAAGGCGCTGTCCCACTGCTCTACCCTGGGCACTTGAGCAGCAACAAAGCCGTATGGCCGCTGCCAAGTTTGAAAAAACCCAATGCCATTGTGCGCAATGCTGAGACGGAAAAATGGCTTTATCCCAATGGCTTTTATTGTGTGGTGCGGCGCTTTTCATCCAAGGAAGAAAAGCGCCGCGTGGTGGCAAGCGTGGTTGACCCGGCCACCTTTGGCGGGCATTCAGTGCTGGGCTTTGAGAACCACATAAACCTGTTTCATGAGAACAAGCGTGGCCTACCTGAGCTGCTGGCGCGCGGGCTTGCCGTGTTCCTCAACACCAGCGCCGTGGACGAGAGTTTTCGCCGCTTCAATGGCCATACCCAAGTCAACGCCACCGATTTGAAACTGATGAAATACCCTTCGCGCCGCGCCTTGATTGCGCTGGGCAAGTGGGTCAAGCAGCACGGTGACATCACGCAGGCAATGATGGATGAGCAATTAGAGAAACTAAGCGCATGACGAGCATGACAAGCAAGAAAAACAAACATCTCAAGGCCGCCCTTCAAGTAATCATTGCTCTGGGACTACCCAAAGCGCAGCAAAACGAGCGCTCTGCCCTGTCACTGCTGGCGCTGCTGAACCTCACGCCGGGCAAGCCTTGGGCGCAGGCAGAAAACCCGCTAGTGGGCATCACCCCCATCATGGATTGGGCGCAGGAGCACTACGGCAAAGCGTATGCGCCAAACACCCGCGAGACATTCCGCCGCCAAACCATGCACCAGTTTTGCGACGCGGGGCTTGCTGTTGCAAACCCCGATCAGCCAACGCGGCCAGTCAATAGTCCCAAATGGTGTTACCAAATCGAACCCGCCGCGCTGGCC
Source organism: Comamonas sp. (assembly GCA_018384835.1). Lineage (GTDB taxonomy): Bacteria > Pseudomonadota > Gammaproteobacteria > Burkholderiales > Burkholderiaceae_C > Comamonas. Next base: position 701 of record JAHAYB010000402.1, on the reverse strand, counting down.
TTGCTGCGCACCTTCAGCACTCCGGCATGGCATAACAGCCTGACGGACTATCTAGCCGAGCGTGAAACGCTAGTCGCCCAATACGCAAAAGAGCGTGAGCAGAACCGTATCCCGGTGAAGGTTGCGCCGGGGAAGCAAATCACCCTTAGCCCCGGTGAGCACAGCGAGTTGATTCGCGCCATCATTGAAGACTTCGCCCCCCGCTTTGCGCCGGGTAGCGTGCTGGTCTATGCCGGTGACACCGGCGACAAGTGGAGTTACTTTGACACGGCGCTACTGGCCGACTTGGGTGTGGACGTGGACGCACACGGCAAGATGCCCGATGTGATCTTGCACTTCACCCAGAAAAACTGGCTGTTGCTGGTGGAGTCCGTCACCAGTCATGGCCCGGTGGATGGTAAGCGCCATGCTGAACTTGCCAAACTTTTTGCTGGCTCCAAAGCAGGGCTGGTTTATGTGACGGCCTTCCCCAATCGCTCCATCATGGCTCGCTACCTTGGCGAGCTTGCTTGGGAAACAGAGGTATGGGTAGCCGATGCACCATCACACCTGATTCACTTTAACGGAATACGATTTCTTGGCCCTTACGATGCCCCCTAATAGCTCAAACGATATGCAGTCAACACTCTCCTTCGCCCAGCCCCAGCGCGTTCACATCGTGGGCGCGGGGCTAATGGGTCGCCTGCTGGCGCTGGCATTGG
>JAHAYB010000382.1 GCA_018384835.1 Comamonas sp. | reverse complement strand
TAGCGATAGCAGCGCCCACCCCTCCACCGCCCCAGCCACCCCGCACGGGAGCACCTTGCCATGATGCGTGCTGCCCTATGGTTTACCGGCCTCTTCGCCCTTGCCGTTGCTATTGCCTTGTTTGCCGGCAGCAACCAAGGCGTTGTTAGCCTGTTTTGGGGAGAGTACCGTATTGATGCCTCCGTCAACATGGCGCTGCTGGTGCTGCTGGCCTTCTTTGCCCTGCTCCATGCCAGCCTGCGCGGCCTCGCGCTGGCTGGGCAGCCTTCGCGCAGCAGCCGCCAGCAGACGCTCCAGCCGCAGCCTGCCCATGCCCTGCATAGCTGCACTACGCCAACGCAACTGCTGGCGCTGTGGGCGCAACTGCCCATCCACCAGCGCCAACAACCTGCCCTGGCGCTGGCGGCTGCCCAGCACTGGCTGGCTTTGCAAGGTTCACCCCAGCAAGCGCTGCAATGGCTACAGCCCTTGTTCAAGCAGTTTTGCCGCCAACAACTGCCAGCACCCCAGCAAGCGGCACTGTGGCAGACCCTGGGGCAATGCCAAGCGGGCTTGCCGGGGCGCTGGCAGCAGCGCCTGCAACGCGCCCAGCAGCACCAGCCAGAGCACCCCGGCCTGGCCTGCCTACTGGGCTTGGCCTACGCCCAGCCTGGCTCCACCCAGCAAATACCGCAGGCACAAGCCCTGCTAGAGCGCAGCCTGCCCGCCCTTGACCAACAGCCCGCCCTACAAGCCTTGGCCTGGAGCCAGCTAGCCACCCTCGCCCAGCAGCGCCAAGATTCCAATGCTGCCCTGGCCGCTTGGCAAGCGGCGGCTCAGGCGGGGCAGAGGGCGCTCGTGCTTGGGGCATCTTCCCCGCTATGAAAGGTCAAGGCATAAATCAAGCCCTATACCAACCTATACCAAGTAAACCCCGTGCCCCATTCCAGCCCCCCGGCTCCTGCTAGCCCTCAGCCTGTATCTTCTGCCGCTGCATCCACTTCGCCAGCTTCGCCCACCTCAGTATGGCAGTTGCAAGCCCTGCACCTGCGCCGTGGCCAGACCCAGGTGTTCAGTGATTTGGTGCTGCACCTGGAAGAGCCACGCATTGGCCTGATTGGCAGCAACGGCGCAGGCAAAACCAGCCTGTTGCGCATGTTGGCAGGGCTGGAGCAACCCCAGCAAGGCCAACTACTGTGGCAAGGCCAGGCGCGTACCCAGCCCAGCCGCAGCGTGGGGCTGATGTTTCAGAACCCGGAAGACCAAATCATCTACCCCACAGTGCAGGAAGAGTTGCAACTGTCTTGGCGCAGCGCTCACCCCGGTAGCAGCCGCGCCCAGGCTGTGCAGGCAGTGCAACAATTTTTGCAGCAGCGTGGCCTGCCGGACTGGGCAGAACGCGCCGTAGGCGGCCTGAGCCAAGGCCAGCGCCAATGGCTGTGCTGGCTGGCGCAGTTGATTGGCCAGCCCCAGGTGCTGCTGCTCGATGAGCCTTACGCCAGCCTGGACTTGGCCGGGCAATTGCGTTTGGCTGCTGATATTGCTGCCTGCCCGCAGCAGGTGCTGCTCTCTACCCATGTGCTGGACTATGTGCGCGATTACCCCCGTGTGCTTTGGCTAGAGCAAGGGCGCATCCGCGCCGATGGCCCTGGCGAAGAGGTATGTGCCGCCTATGAAAGCGCCGTGCGCAGCGCCTTTGCCACCCAAGAAGAGGCCGCCCCCCATGGGTAGCCTGTATAGCGAAACCCCCAGTTGGCTGCACCGCTGGCGTGCGGGCAGCAAGCTGCTGGCGCTGGTGCTGCTGGGGCTGGCTTTGGTGCTGGTGCAGCATTTGCTGGGCTTGGCCGCGCTGGCCGCTGGGGTGGCGCTGTTGTTAGCCAGCCTAGGGCGGGCTTTATACCCAGTGCGCCGCCTGCTGTGGCTGGTGTTGGTTACGGCGCTGCTGCTGACGGGCTTTCATGCTCTGCTGGGGCAGTGGCAACTGGGGGCAGCGGCCAGCTTGCGTTTGGCCACGGCCTCTGGCCTGGGGGCAGCGCTAACGGTGAGCACCCGCTCCAGCGACTTGGTGGCTTTATTGGAATGGCTGCTGCAACCACTGCGCTTTGTGGGCGTGCAGCCCCAGCGCCTGTCTTTGCAACTGGGCTTAATGCTGCGCTTTACCGAACATTTTTTTGTGCAATGGGGCAAGCTGGCCGATGCCTATCGGCTGCGCACCGGGCGCTCTGGTGGCTGGCGCTTGCTGGCTCCGCTGGCCATCCACATGCTGCAAACCGCCCGCCGCGTGGCCGATGCTCTGTGGCTGCGCCTAGGCTGATAGCTAGGGGGATGGCTAAGGCCGCTAGCCTACTGGGCTACTGGGCTTACGGCTGGCACTGTGGGCAGACACAGCACAGCACAAGTGCCCTTGGGCTGGCGGGCGGGGTGGGCATCTAGGAGCTGCAAGTCTGCGCCATGCTGGCGGGCAATTTCTTGCACGATGGGTAGCCCTAGGCCAGAGCCATCTACCGTGTTGCCCAGGGGGCGAAAAAAAGGCTCAAAGATAAAGGCTTTGTCCTCAGCGGCAATGCCCGAGCCGTTGTCCTCTACTTGCAGCACAACGGTGGGGGGGCGCTGGTGCAGGCGTATCGGCTCGGGCAGGACGCGCAGCGTCACCGCTGGCGAGGCGCTTCCCCCCTGCGGGCAGTAGTGCAAGGCGTTGGTCAATAGGTTACGCACCAGCTCTTTGAGCAGCACCGGGTTGCCCTGCACCCATACGCCTGGGTCTTGGGCATCTGCGCCTTCGTAACCTATGTCAACTTGCTGGCTCCAGGCCAGGGGCAGCACATCTTGCATCACCTCCACCGCCAGCACCACTAGGTTGCAGGGCTGGCGCTGTAGGGTTGCGCCAGCGCCTTCTGCACGGGCTAGCGCCAGCAGTTGGTTGACGGTGTGGGTGGCTCGCTCGCTAGAGCGCCCGACCTGCTGCAAGCTGCGCTTGAGGTCATCGGTATTAAAGTCTTGGCGCAAGGCCAGCTCTGCCTGCATCCGCAAGCCTGCCAAGGGGGTTTTGAGCTGGTGGGCGGCATCGGCCAAAAAGCGCTTTTGCGTCGCCAAAGAGCCGCGCAAGCGCCCTAGCAAGTCGTTAACGGCGGTCACTAGGGGCAGCACCTCCAGCGGCACAAGATGGGTGTTGAGGGCGGAGAGGTCTTCGGGCTTGCGCACGCGAATGCGTTGCTCCAAGCGCTGCAAGGGGCGAATACCACGGGTCAGCGCCAACCACACCAGCAGCACCGCCAGGGGCAGGATGATGAATTGCGGCAGCATCACCCCTTTGATAATTTCAGTGGCCAGTACGCTGCGCTTTTCACGGGTTTCGGCCACTTGCACCAAAACGGGGCCGCCTGCTGCCCAGGGCAGTTCTACCCAGAGGGCGGCAACGCGCAGCTCAATGCCGTGTAGCTCATCGTCGCGCAGCAACACCCGCCCTGTTGCCGCTGCTGTGCTAGCACTGGGAAAGGCGGGGAAGAGCACCTCCCCAGCCAGGCGCTGCCCAGAGCGGCCGAGGACTTGGTAGTACATCAAATCCGCCTCGTCAGAGCGCAGTACGGCATGTTCGGGCAGGGGCAGGCTAAAGAGTAGCCGCCCCTCGCCATCAACGCGCACTTGCTGGGCAAGGGTGCGCACGTTGTATTCCAGGGCGCGGTCAAAGGGCTTGTTGGCCAGCGATTGAGCCACCGCCCAGGTGATGGCCAGGCTCAAAGGCCACAGCAGTAACAAGGGGGTGAGCATCCAATCCAGAATCTCGCCGAATAAAGAGCGCTGCTCACTGTGCTCTTGACTGTGTGAATAGGGATGGGGGCTGGGCATGGTTTGCAGATGCAAAACCCAGTGTTTTACCCCCTATCGGCACGCTTGTCATGCTGGGGGCATTTGTCCAGGGCAAAAACCACTTGTCACTTTTGGCGGGGTTTTTTGGGTTTAGGATGTAGGGGCAGTGCCAGCCATGCACCCGCAAGACTGGCACACAGTTTTCTGGCTGCCCCACAACGCCAAAGTGGGTGCAGTGTTTGCTAGCTTGGTCACAACAGGAGGATATACATGCAAGTACAAGTCCATGCCGACGATTCCATTCAGGGCGGTGATTCCCTGTCCCAATGGGCGCAAGAAGAGGTCACTGCCAAGCTCTCCCGCCTGAAAGAGCATGTGGTGCGCGTTGAGGTGTTTTTCTCCTCGGTCGATGCACTCAAAGCAGGCGGCGGCCCCGGCAAAAAATGCGTGCTAGAGACCCGCGCCAATGGCCGCCCCCCCGTGGCCGTGAACGCCGAGGCTGAAAAAGTCAAAGATGCCTTTAGCGCCGCCCTGGAAAAACTGCGCCGCGCCGTAGAGACTGACCTAGATAAGGTCAAAGACAAACATGGCCGCGAAAGCGTGCGCGGGGCCGAAGAAGCCTAAGTAGCCTAAGTAGCGTCAAGCGCTGTGCAAAGCGCCCCATAAAAAAACAGACCCGCTTGCGGGTCTGTTTTTCGTTGGGCTAATGAAGCGTATTTACGCGGTCAACGCGCCAGGGGTGGTCAGCTTGTCAGCTACCAGCAGAGACTGCATTTTTTCTTTGCTCATAATGCCCAGCTCTTCGGCCACATCGGCAATGGGCTTGCCGCTGGCAATGGCCGCCTTGGCAATCTGGGCAGATTTTTCATAGCCAATCAGGGGGTTGAGCGCCGTGACCAGGGTGACGGATTCTTTGATACGGCTGTCCAGCAAGGCGGTGTTGGCCTCGATGCCTTCCACGCAGTTGACTTGCAAGGTGTTGCAGGCGCTGGCCAGGTGCTTGAGGCTCTTGTGCAAAGCCCAGGCCATCAGCGGCTCAAAAGCGTTGAGCTGCAACTGCCCGGCCTCCACCGCCATGGTGATGGCGGTGTCGTTACCAATCACCTCGAAGCAGACCATGCTCATCACTTCAGGAATTACCGGGTTGACCTTGCCGGGCATGATGGACGAACCGGCCTGGCGGGCAGGCAGCTTAATATCACCCACACCGGCTTGAGGACCCGACGACAGCAAGCGCAAATCGTTGCTGATTTTGGAGAGCTTGACGGCAATGCGCTTCAAAATGCCGGAAATGTCGGCAAACACGCCGGTATCTGCCGTACCAGCAATCATGTCTTCCGCCTTAACCACGGGCACGCCAGAGAACTCCGCCAGCTTGGCCACCACCACATCGGCATAGCCCACAGGGGCGTTAATGCCGGTGCCAATCGCCGTGCCGCCCATATTGACTTCGCACAGCAAAGCAGCAGATTCACGCAGGCGTTTTTCGTCGGCGGCAATCATGGACACAAAAGCAGCAAATTCCTGACCCAAGGTCATGGGCACAGCATCTTGCAACTGGGTGCGGCCAATTTTTAGGATGTCTTTGAACTCGTCAGCCTTGGCGGCAAATGCACCGCGCAG
>JAHAYB010000374.1 GCA_018384835.1 Comamonas sp. | reverse complement strand
ACGCCCATGGGGTAATACACCCCGCTTTGTCCGCCAGTCAACACGTTGACAAATTGTTGTTTTTGAGCCAGTGCGGGGCTGCTTGCGGCAAATGCCAAGCCCAGACCCACGCCCAGCCCGATAGTGATTTTTTTCATCCAACGCATGGTGTTACTCCTGCAAAAATTTGGTAATGAGACATAAGCAACCTTATCGCAAAATCAAGCCCGTATTGCCTCCATTGGGCATAACTGCCCCGGGGTTTGCCCTTGGTATTTTTTGCTTACAGCCCCAAAGCCGCAATGCCCGCCTGCGCAATTTGCGCATCTTCGTTGGATTTCACACCCGAGACACCAACCGCACCAATGCACTGCCCCTGGTGGATGATGGCAAGGCCGCCCTCTAGCAGCCCTTCAATGGTGGGGGCACTCAAGAACGAAGTGCGGCCATTGTTAATCATGTCTTCATAGCCCTTGGTATCGCGCCGACCCAGTGCGGCAGCGTGGGCTTTGGCCGGTGCAATATGGGAGGAAAGAGGGGCAGCGCCATCCATGCGCTGGAGCCAAAGCAGGTGGCCGCCTGCATCGACGATGGCAATCGTGACCAGCCAATTGTTTTTTTGTGCTTCGGCCAGGGCGGCGGTGGCGATGGTTTGGGCATCGGCCATTTCAAGGTAGGTGGTGGTTTGCATAGGAATGTCTCCTGTGAAAATGCAGTGTGGGGAAATAAAGCACCGCAAAACAGCCGCCTCAACTCTAGGGCGGCTGCGCTGCTGTGAATGCCATGCGCTAGCTTAGCCCCAGGCGGGCAGCCCCACCGCATTTGCAACGTTAAAACATCTGCAAGGGCTTGTGTGCAAAATTACAAACCCAGCGCTTGCAAGTCCGCCTGACTGAGCCAACGCCACTGGCCGGGGGGCAAATCAACGGGTAAGCACAGTTGGCCAATTTGCCAGCGGTGTAGCTGCTCCACCCGATTGCCCACTGCGGCCAACATGCGCTTGACTTGGTGGTATTTGCCCTCGGTTAGGGTCAAGTCCAGTTGGCAATCGGCCAGTTGCTCGCAGGCTTGGGCTTGCACGGGGCGCGGGCTGTCGTCCAGCACCACGCCTTGGCACAGCTTTTGCACCATGGCCGCTGTAATGGGGTGCTTGGTGGTAACGCGATAGACTTTGGGCATTTGCCGTTTAGGGGCGCTAAGGCGGTGGATAAACTGCCCATCGTCACTGAGCAAAATCAGCCCCGTGGTGTCTTGGTCTAGGCGGCCTACCGCTTGCACGCCTTGCACCGCGCCTTTGCTGGGGCGTTGGCGCAGCGGGGCGGGTAGCAAGGTGTAGATGCTGGGCCAGGCCGATGGCTTTTGCGAGCACTCCGTACCAGCGGGCTTGTGCAGCATCAGGTAGGCTTTGGCTTGGTAATGCCACTCTTGGCCTTGTACGCAAAAGCGCAAGCCCTCTGGGCTAAAGCGCTGGCTAGAGTCGGTGATGGTGCGAAAGCCTTGCGCCGCCCCATCCCACACTTGCACCAGCCCTTGTTGCACTAGGCCAGAGCACACGCGCCGAATGCCAAAGCCTTGGGAGTACAAAATATCTTGCAACTGCATTGCTGTGCTCGCTGCCTGTGCCTAGCGTCGGCGCAGCAGGTGGATGTATTCCTGCCCTTGCGTCTCTTGCTGCACCAGCTCGTTGCCGGTTTGCTTGGCAAAGGCTTGAAAGTCGGCCAGTGAGCCGCTGTCGGTGGCCAGCACGCGCAGGAGCTGGCCACTTTCCATTTGAGAGAGGGCTTTCTTGGCCTTCAAAATGGGCAAGGGGCAGTTCAGGCCACGGGCATCGACTTCTTGGTCAAACTTGGGGCTATCGGTCATGGGGCAAGATTCCTAAAGTAGGCATAAAGGCACAGCGGGGATTTTGCTGAATTTAACTGAAGAAGCGCTTGAGCTTATCCGTCCAGCCCTCGCCGCTGGGTGAGTGCTTGGAGCCGCCTTTTTTCAGCGAATCTTCAAGCTGGCGCAACAGGCCGCGCTGGTACTCGGTGAGTTTGACCGGTGTTTCCACCACGATGTGGCAGTACAAGTCGCCGGGGTAGCTGGCACGCACGCCCTTGATGCCCTTGCCGCGCAGGCGACACTGCTTGCCCGCCTGAGTACCCTCGGGGATATCGATGGCCGCTTTGCCTTGCAGGGTGGGCACTTCAATTTCGCCGCCTAGCGCTGCGGTGATAAAGCTGACGGGAACTTGGCAGTGCAGGTCGTCGCCATCGCGCTCAAAGATGTCGTGTTCTTTGATGCGGATTTCAATATACAGGTCGCCTGGGGGGCCGCCGTTGACACCTGGCTCGCCATTGCCTGTGCTGCGAATGCGCATCCCGCTATCAATACCCGCTGGGATTTTGACTTCCAGTGTTTTGTGGCGTTTGACTTTGCCCTGGCCATGGCAGCCGGTGCAAGGCTCAGGAATGACTTTGCCCGTGCCCCGGCAGTGCGGGCAGGTTTGTTGCACGCTGAAAAAGCCCTGGCGCATTTGCACCGAGCCATTGCCGCCGCAGGTGGTGCAGGTTTTGGGCTGGGTGCCGGGCTTGGCTCCGCTGCCGTGACAGGTGTCACAGGTATCCCAACTGGGAATGCGGATTTCGGTGGCTTTGCCCTTGGCGGCTTCTTCTAGCGTAATTTCTAGGGCGTAGCTCAGGTCGTTGCCGCGATAGACCTGGCGGCCACCACGCGCACCGCCGCTGCGTGTGCCGCCAAACATGTCGCCAAAAATATCGCCAAATGCTTCGGCAAAGCCGCCAAAGCCTTCTGCGCCAGCGCCGCCGCCCATGCCGCCGCGCATATTGGGGTCCACGCCAGCGTGGCCGTATTGGTCGTAGGCGGCGCGTTTTTTGCTGTCGGAGAGGATTTCGTATGCCTCTTTGACTTCTTTGAACTGCTCTTCCGCCTCTTTGGCCTTGTCCCCCTGGTTGCGGTCGGGGTGGTACTTCATGGCCAGCTTGCGGTAAGCCTTTTTGATGTCGTCCTCAGAGGCGGTTTTGCCCACCCCTAGCACTTCGTAAAAATCACGTTTAGACATGGCTGCTCTCTATAACCCTTAAAGACAAAACGCCGCGCAGCTTCTGGCGCTGTGCCCACAAAAGGGGGCGGCAGCTCAGGGCGGGCGCGGCGGACAGCGGCTGTGCGTCTGCGCCGCTGTGGTGGTAGGGATTACTTCTTCACTTCTTTGACTTCAGCGTCCACGATGTCGTCATCATGTGCGCCAGCGGGCTGGGCGTTGGCTGAAGCGCCCGCAGCGCCCTCTGCCCCCGTGCCTGCGCCGGCAGCGGCGGCTTCGGCCTGTGCTTGGGCATAGACTTTTTCGCCCAGCTTTTGGCTGGCGCTCATCAATGCTTCGGTTTTGGCATCAATGGCTTCTTTGTCTTCGCCTTTGAGGGCTTCTTCCAGCGCTTTCATGGCCGCTTCAATCGCTTCTTTTTCTGCCGCGTCGAGTTTGTCACCATGCTCGGTCAGGCTTTTTTGCACGCTGTGAACAGCGGCTTCGCCTTGGTTACGCGCTTGCACCAGTTCTAGCTTTTTCTTGTCTTCTGCGGCGTTCAATTCAGCGTCTTTGACCATTTGCTGGATTTCGTCCTCAGACAGGCCAGAGCTGGCTTTGATGGTGATTTTGTTTTCCTTACCCGTGCCCTTGTCTTTGGCGCTGACGTGCAAGATGCCGTTGGCATCAATGTCAAAAGCCACCTCAATTTGGGGCACACCACGCGGCGCAGCAGGAATGCCTTCCAGATTGAATTCGCCCAGCGCTTTGTTGCCCGAGGCCATTTCGCGCTCGCCTTGGAAGACTTTGATGGTCACGGCAGGCTGGTTATCTTCAGCGGTGGAGAAGGTTTGCGCAAACTTAGTGGGGATGGTGGTGTTTTTGGTAATCATCTTGGTCATGACACCGCCCAGGGTTTCAATGCCCAGAGATAGCGGGGTCACGTCCAGCAGCAACACGTCAGAGCGGTCGCCCGAGAGCACCTGGCCTTGCACGGCAGCGCCTACGGCCACGGCCTCGTCGGGGTTGATGTCTTTGCGTGGGTCGCGGCCAAAGAATTCTTTGACCGTTTCTTGCACCTTGGGCATCCGGCTCATGCCGCCGACCAAAATCACGTCTTGGATGTCGGCCACGGCCAGCCCGGCATCTTTGATGGCGGTGCGGCAGGGGGCGATGGTGCGCTCAATCAGGTCGTCCACCAAGTTTTCTAGCTTGGCGCGGGTGAGCTTGAGTGCCAAGTGCTTGGGGCCGGTGGCATCTGCTGTGATGTAGGGCAGGTTGATGTCGGTGGCGGTGCTGGAGGAAAGCTCGATTTTGGCTTTCTCTGCCGCTTCTTTGAGGCGCTGCAAGGCCAGCACGTCTTTAGAGAGGTCCACGCCCTGCTCTTTTTGGAACTCGCTGATGATGTAGTCAATGATGCGCTGGTCAAAGTCTTCGCCGCCTAGGAAGGTGTCGCCGTTGGTGGCCAGCACTTCAAATTGTTTTTCGCCATCGACATCAGCAATTTCGATGATGGATACGTCAAACGTACCGCCGCCCAAGTCGTACACCGCAATTTTGCGGTCGCCCTTGCCCACTTTATCCAGGCCAAAGGCCAGCGCCGCAGCGGTGGGTTCGTTGATGATGCGTTTGACTTCCAGACCGGCAATACGCCCTGCGTCTTTGGTGGCTTGGCGCTGCGCGTCGTTGAAGTAGGCCGGCACGGTGATAACGGCCTCGGTCACCTCTTCGCCCAGGAAGTCCTCGGCGGTGGTTTTCATTTTGCGCAGCACTTCGGCGCTGATTTGCGGCGGGGCGAGTTTTTGGCCACGCACTTCAACCCAAGCGTCGCCGTTGTCGGCCTTGACGATGGCAAAGGGAGCCAGGTCCAGGTCTTTTTGTACCTCTTTGTCTTCAAACTTGCGGCCAATCAGGCGCTTGGAGGCGTAGATGGTGTTTTTAGGGTTGGTGACGGCTTGGCGTTTGGCCGATGCACCCACCAAAATTTCGCCATCTTCTTGGTAGGCGATGATGGAGGGGGTGGTGCGTGCGCCTTCGCTGTTTTCGATAACGCGGGTGTTGTTACCCTCCATGATGGCTACGCAAGAGTTGGTTGTACCCAAGTCAATACCGATAATTTTTGCCATTGTGTGTTGCTCCGTATCAGGAAAATAAGAGTGAAATTGGATGAAATTGGAATAAGAACTGTGCGATAGCTAGGGGTTAAGCCCCAAGTTTCAAGCTATTTATTGCGGTGCAGCAACCGTAACCAAGGCTGGGCGCAGCACGCGGTCGGCAATCAGGTAGCCTTTTTGCAGCAAGGTGACGACGGTGTTGGCCTCTTGCGCTGCGGCCACCATGCTGATGGCTTGGTGCTGGTGGGGGTCAAACTTATCGCCTACGGTAGGCGCGATAACGATGAGCTTGTTGCGCTCTAGCGCGTGCAAAAGCTGGCGCTGCATGGCCTGGGTGCCTTCGAGGAGTTGCTCGGCGCTGGCGTTTTCAATGGACAGAGCCGCATCTAGGCTGTCGCAGACAGGCAGCAGGCTTTCGGCAAAGCTCTCGATGCCAAATTTACGCGCTTTGCTGACTTCATCGTCCGCGCGGCGGCGCATGTTCTCGGCCTCGGCTTTGGCGCGTAGGTATTGGTCTGCCAAGTCGGCGTTTTTGGCTTTGAGTTCGGCCAGCTCGGCGTGCAAGCGCTGCATTTCATCGCCTAGATTGGCGGCCATGGCGGCTTCGATTTCTTCAGGGCTGGCATCGGTGGGGGTGTAGAGGGGGTTGTGTGCTTCAGTCATGGGAAGGTGCTGCAAGGGGCTGGATATCCATCAAATAAGGGGCAAGAGGCGAAAGGCAAAAGGCACTAGCAATAAAGGGCTGTGCGTTTTGCTAAAGCGGCTGCAACTGCAACTGCACTTAGCTTGGCCGCGCTACGCGGTGCTACGGTAAAGCGCAGCGCATCGGCAATCGCTGCCACCCCGATGGGCTTGCGGGGGTATTTAGGGACACTATCAGGCGCTTCAAGGGGCGCTGGAGCACAAGCGCTGCAATCCCTGAACCAGCACAGCGCAGATTCTTATACTTGGCCGTATCAAACTTTATTGAGGTCATTGAGCATGGCAAACAAGCCTTTTGAGCTGCATTTATTACAACAGCGTTTTCGGCTGGGCGATTGGGCAGGCAACGCCCAAATCATTGCGCAAGCGGCGCAAGCCCTGCAAGCCCAAGGCGGTGGCTGCCTAGTGACCCCCGCTCTAGCGCTGTGCGGTGGGCTGGCAGTGGCCGACTACCTGCGCCACAGCGCCTTTTTACAGGCCGGGGCGCAGGCGTTGGCGCAGTTGCAAGCCGCTAGTGTTGATTGGCCGGATGTGCAGTTAGTGATTGGCCATCCATTCGCTGCGCCTGCAACTGAGCAGCATCAGCGCTGCTACAACGCCGCCAGCGTTCTGCACCAAGGCCAAGTGCTGGGGCAATACGCCCAGCAAATCATTCCTGGCGATAGCGCCCAGGCACGCTACTTTGCTCCGGGCAGCCGCCCCTTGGTGTGGCATTACCAAGGCCAGCGCCTAGCCCTTTTGATGGAAGACGATGCCGCCCACCCCCCCACCCTGCAAGCCTCAAAGGCCGCCGGGGCGCAGTTGCTGCTAGTCTTGCAAGCCCAGGCGTGGAGCCAAGACCTACCCCAGCGCCGCCAGCAGCGCCTGGCCGAGCAAGCGCGTGCCGTAGGGCTGCCCATGCTCTGCGTGGACCGCGTGGGCGGGCAAGACAGTTGGGTTTTTGCTGGCGGCAGCCTGGCCGTGCAGGCCGACGGCAGCCTCGCCGCCCAAGCCCCTTATGGCCAAACCGCCTGCTGGCCAGTGCAGGTGCAGCCGGGCAACACCCCCGAACAAGCGCCGCGCCTAGCCGGAGAGATTGCCCCCACCCCCGAACCACTGGCGCTGCTGTGGCAAGCCCTGGTGCTGGCCATGCGCGACTATGTGGACGGCAACCGCTTCCCCGGTGTGCTGCTGGGCTTGTCTGGTGGCATTGATTCCGCCCTGGTGCTAGCGATTGCGGTAGATGCGCTGGGGTCAGAGCGGGTGCATACCGTCATGCTGCCCTCACCCTACACCGCCAGCATCAGCACCGAAGATGCCCACACCATGGCCAAGCAGCTAGGGGTGCGCTACGAGGTGATGGACATCCTGCCCCTGATGCAGGCATTCGATGGCTTGCTAGCCCCGCACTTTGCAGGCCGCCCCCCAGACACCACGGAAGAAAACCTGCAAGCGCGTAGCCGGGGCGCGTTGCTCATGGCCTTGTCCAACAAGCTGGGGGGCGTGGTGCTAACCACCAGCAACAAAAGCGAAATGGCCACCGGCTACTGCACCCTGTATGGCGATATGGCCGGCGGCTTTGCCGTGCTGCGCGACGTGTATAAAACCGAGGTATTTGCCCTGGCACGCTGGCGCAATGCCAACCACCCCGACTATGCGCTGTGCCCGCCGCTGACCCAGCCCATCATTCCCGAGCGCATCATCACCCGCCCGCCCAGCGCCGAGCTGCGCCCCGACCAAGCGGATACCGACAGCCTGCCCGACTATCCCGTGCTGGACGGTATTTTGCGCCTCTACCTAGAGCAGCAGGCCAGCACAGAGCAGCTTCTGGCCGCTGGCTACCCCCAGCCCGCCATTGAGCAAGTGCTGCGCCTGCTGCGCATCAACGAATACAAACGCCGCCAAGCGCCGCCGGGGCCGCGCATCTCGCGCAGCGCCTTTGGGCTAGATTGGCAAGTGCCCATGGGGCATGGTTTTGCGGGCTAGTGCCAGTCGTCGCCCCCTGCCCCTACCACCAAACACAAGGACCGTTTTTATGAAAATGATTACCGCCATCATCAAACCCTTCAAGCTCGAAGAGGTGCGCGCGGCGCTGGCCGAATGCGGCGCAACCGGCCTGACCGTCACCGAGGTCAAAGGCGTAGGCCGCCAAAAAGGCCATACCGAGCTGTACCGAGGGGCGGAATATGTGGTGGACTTTCTGCCAAAAATCAAAATCGAAGTGGTCGTGCCCGCCAGTGAGGTAGAGCGCTATATCGACGCTTTGGTGGCCGCCGCCCGCACCGGCAAAATTGGCGATGGCAAAATTTTTGTCACCGCCGTGGAGCAGGTCGTGCGCATTCGCACGGGTGAATTAGACCAAGC
>JAHAYB010000352.1 GCA_018384835.1 Comamonas sp. | reverse complement strand
TTGGTTTCTACATGCTCGCCTAGCTCAGCCTTGAGCGCATCAAAATCCACTTTGCCTTCGGTAAAGACATTGGGGAACAGGGCTTTGAGCTGCTCTAGATGGTGTTCGGTCAGATCCATACTGGTGGCAGGGATGCTTTCGGGGCGACTTTTATCAGTCATGCTGTTTCATTCCGTTTTCAATTCAAGTGCCTGGGTTTGGCTTCAGGCTGAAGGCTAAGCGGCAAGGCCGGCCAGCTTTTTATTCAGTTTTTGCAGTTCAAGGTTGAGCGTTACCTTTTCATTGAACTGCTTGCAAGCGTCACGCTGGTTTCTTAAGGCGCTAATGTGTTGCTGCAAGTCCTGTATCTGGCGTAGGCGATCCAGCTGTTGCTGGGCAGCCTCTGGGGTCAGCGCATGGTGGGCAGGCGCGTCACCTTGCGTCGTTTGGTTCAGGCTGATGGCGGTCAGGTAGCGCACAAACACGTTGACCCAGCTTTGGTAGAGCTGCATCAGGTTGCTTTGGTTTTGCTTGTGGAAAGCCAGCGATTGGCAAAGCTCCTGCTGCAAGCTGCCTGCTGTTGCTGCAAGCCAGTCTGTGACCAACAGCTCCTGAATAACCAGTTGTTCATGCTCCGGGTGGGCCTGGTTAACGGTTTTAGTGGCCAATGAGCATTGGGCTTGGTCTGCATTGACAACTTCTAGCAGCAGAGGATATGGAAAGGCTTGATGCAGCAACTGGTGTAGGCTTTTAAGCTGCCCTGCACTATGGCTGCCATCCTTGAGCAGAATCTGAAAAGCCAGTATTTCCACGTATTCATACTCGCCTTGCTGGTAAGCGGCAATGTTGCTGTTATTGGGGGTGATGTGCCCCACCAGTTGAATGCTCTCCACCACGTCCTGTAGCAGGCGTGCAGCGCTGGCACTATTTCTAGCGTGTTCGGCAATAGCTTTTTTGGGGATCTTCTGCTGTACCTGGCAAACGCTTGGCAGCTGTAAAGCATCCAGCAGCATCAGCTGTCCTCCAACAAAATTAGGTAGGCCACCACCTCATAGTTACCGCTGGATTCTGTTTTAGTAGCCAGCTTGGTGCCGCCACGGGCAAACAGGCTGTTGATGCCCTGCTCCTGCTGTTCGCCTTGCAGGTGTGCGATTGCAGCCTGCAACTGGCTCTGGTAATGCTTGCTGTTGCCAGCTTGGGCATACAACTCTTTATCAGCATGTTTGCGGCCCAGGCATTGGCGTTTGAGCACATCCAATATTTTTTTAGCCTGATTGAATGGCAGGGTTGTCGTACCGTTTTGCCCCACTTGCACTAGATAAAAAGGAAAGAGGGCATAAGGCTCTTGCAGTTCATTCTGGGTGTTGTCGAGGCTTTTGAGGCAGAAGATTACGCCGGGCTGGATGCCCTGAGCCTGTAAATTTCGATCCAGTGTGGCCACGCTGTAGAGGCCATTGGGGGCAGACTCAAGCAGCGCTTCGTGCGCCTTGCGGTAGTTAGCCAAATCCATCTTGAAGTCACTGAGGGTTAAGTCAGTGATGGACAGCCCGCCTGAGATGTCTTCCAGATCAGGGACGTTGTTTTGCAGCTCCTGCATTTGCCTGCGCCGGTAGGCCAAATCACGCATACGGCCTTCATTGTCGGTGTTGATCAGGTTCTCTTCACCGGTAGCGGATACATCGAGCAGCACCATACGGCCACTGACACGGGCCTCCAGATCAATGTATTCATCCAGTTCAATATTGGGCCAGAAGTTGAGCAGTTGAATCTGGCTGTTGATGGAGCCTAGGCGGTCGATACGGCCAAAGCGCTGGATGATGCGCACGGGGTTCCAGTGGATGTCGTAGTTGATCAGGTAGTCGCAGTCCTGTAGGTTCTGGCCTTCGCTGATGCAGTCGGTGGCAAACAGCAGGTCGATGTTGGCCTCTTCGGAAAGGCCAGTCTTATCACGCTCCTTGGAACGGGGTGAAAAGGCCGTAAGCAGTTCACTAAAATCGGTGCGCACTGCCGGATTGTTGGTCTTGTTACTGCCGCTGCCCACCACCAGGCCGCTGTACAGGCCATGCGTTTGCAGTGCCCACTGGTGCAGGTGTTGGTAGAGGTATTGGGCAGTGTCGGCAAAGGCAGTAAAGATGATGACCTTGCGGTTGTCCGGGTTGAGCGGCTGTTGAAGCTTGGCTTCGATTTGGGCTTTAAGCAGTGCCAGCTTCTGGTCGCGCTGGGCGGTGATGCTTTTGGCGGCATTAAGCAAGCGAAGCAGAGAGCTGCTGTCTTCCTTGAGGTCGTAAAGCCATCGGGCTTGATCCATGTCCTGAATCAACACTTTGACCTTGCTGCCTACCAGCAGGGCTTCCAATTCAGGTGAGTCAATATCAGCTTCAAGAATGTCCAGGCTTTCCAGATCGCTAGTGCTGTGCTCTTCCAGCTTGCGGATGGTGGCATCAATACTGGCCAGCAGGCGCTCTGTGGTCAGGCGGAAAGAATGCACCGAGCTTTCCAGACGTTTGAGCAGGTTGACCTTGATCAGCCCGATCAGGCTTTTTTCCCTATCCAGCTGGCTGAAGACGGACTGCCCATCGCGCACACTGGTGTCGTACCTGGCTTCATAGCTGGCACGCTTGTCCATCAGCACATACTTGAGCGGCGAGAAGGTGCTCAGGTTCAACCGCTCAATGATGGTGTTGATTTCCTTGAGTGAAGGAAACTCGCTCTGGGTATCAAAGTCCGCCTTGATGTTGATGGGCTGCAAGCGCTGCGGAAATTGGCCTATGTCTGCCAGGTTGTAGTATTTCTCGATGTGCTTGCGTGAGCGAGCAATGGTTAACAAGTCGAGAATTTTGAAATAGCCAACATCGAAGCTGTTGAGCAGCTGCTCTGTGGTGCGGCTTTCCTCCGGGCGTTTGAGCCATTCATTAAAGCGAGTCTGGGCCTGCTTGAGGGTGTTGGAGATGTTGCCTATGCCATGGGCTTGCAACGCCTGATCATCGCCTTCAGTAGCAAAGGCAATCTGGTTTTTCAGATCGTTCAAGCGGTTGTTGACTGGCGTTGCCGACAGCATCAGCACTTTGGTTTTTACCCCGGAACGGATGATGTCATCCATCAGCTTGGAATAGCGGGTATGGCGTTCACCGGCAACACTGGCATTGCGGAAATTATGGGACTCGTCGATCACTACCAGGTCGTAGTTGCCCCAGTTGAGCGTGGCCAGATTGGTGTCGCCAGACATACCTGTGCTACGGGTCAGATCCGAGTGGTTCAGCACGTTGTAGCTAAAACGGTCTCTGGCCAGCAGGTTACGGGTATCGTTCTGGATAAATAGCGTCCAGTTGTCTCGCAGCTTTTTAGGAGCCAATACCAGCACCCGAGCGTTGCGTAGTTCGTAGTACTTGATGACTGCTAGGGCTTCAAAGGTTTTGCCCAGCCCCACCGAGTCGGCCAAAATGCAGCCGTTGTAGCGCTCCAGCTTGTCGACTACGCCCAGCACGCCATCTTTTTGGAAGGGATAGAGCTTGTTCCAGATCAGGGTGTTTTTGAATCCGGTGCGGGTGTTAACAATGGAGTTTTCATCAATTTCATTGAGCAGCTCTTCAAATAGACGGTACAGAACAATGAAGTAGAGCAGCTCGGGGGATTGGTCAGCCGCCAGAAATTGTGCGGCAGCAACCAGCTCCGTCTGGATGTCCTGCGCACCCTCTTCCCGCCACTGCATATCGAACCACTGGTACATGCCAGCGGTTTGAGCGGGATCAGTCCCGCCCATGGCCATATCCATACGGTCGGTAAAAGCAAGGCCAAGCCCAGTTGCAGTCAGATCCGTTGAGCCCTGGATAAAGGCAGCATCCTGTGCGTTCTGGATATGA
Organism: Comamonas sp.; assembly: GCA_018384835.1. Lineage (GTDB taxonomy): Bacteria > Pseudomonadota > Gammaproteobacteria > Burkholderiales > Burkholderiaceae_C > Comamonas. The sequence goes on along the minus strand of JAHAYB010000352.1, from coordinate 1,664 downwards.
AAGAGGTTTTGACCCATGCGGCTGGTTGAAACGCCCTTGGCTGTCACCTTGGTTTGCAACCATTCGAGCAGAGCCTCAGCCTGTTTTTTTTGGGTGAGCTGCTGGCTCAGCTGCTCTTCACCTGGCTGGCAAGCGATGCACCTGGCAAGGGGCTGATCATCTATACCCAGCAAAAGTCGCGCTTTACAGCCCTTGAGCTGATCGCAAAGCGCAGCAAAACCTGACAGGCTCAGATTCTTGAGCATCAGGGAAAGCTCGGAGTCGGCCTGTAGCTGCTCCTTTAGCCCCGAGACCAGTTTAGTGGTGCGGTTGTCGATTATCCATGTGGACATTGTTTCCTGTATCTCCTTGGATACGTGAGTTTGCCTCATTTAGCGGGTGAAGAAAGCAAATACTCCTTACCCAAAACCTGGGGCACTATCCCCATCCCCATCCCCATCCCCATCATCCATAAGGCGGGCGGCGCCGTTGTGCAAACCCTCTTCCGCCCGAAAGTAGCCCATCACCGTCGCAATGCTGTGATGCCCCGTCAGCGCCATGGTTTGCGCTAGCGAGACGTTACGCCGCCCCGCCTCGGTCACAAAGCCCGAGCGCAACGAGTGCGCAGAAAAATCGCCCTGCACCCCCGCCAACTGACAGCGCTCTTGCACGATTAGGCGCACCGCAGCGGGGCTAAGTGCCGTTGTCCCAATCACCCCGCCTTTACGAATGCGTCTGAACAGCGGACCGCTGCGGATGCCGCTCAGATGCAGCCAATCTTCTAGCGCCTGCCCCGCCATCCCCAGCACGGGTTTGAAGTTTTCTGGCGCAGAGCGTCCGCTTTGGTTGCTTTTGCTCAGGCGCAGCTCATAGCTAAAGTGCGCGGAACCCAGGCGGCGCAAAAACTGCATATCAGCCTGCGCCACCTCTGAGCGCCTGCGCCCCCCGCTGCTCCAGGCAAACAGCAGCAGGGCTTTATCCCGTACCCCTTTGGCGCTGGTGTCGCAAGTAGCCAGCAGTTGCTGCAATTTGTCTTTGGTGAGCGCGTCTTGCTTTTTCTCATGCAGCCCTTGGCGGGCGGCTGCTTTGCGGGCAGAGGCCAAAAGCTGGCGCACATGGGGGTCTTGACAAGGGTTGGGCAGGTGCTGGTTTTGATGCGCCTTAGAAAGCACCGCCAAACGATGCACCAAGGTGGCATGGGCAGGCCAGCCCATACGGGTTTTGCAGCCCACGGCGACTAAGGCGGCATCCACCTCGGGCGGCAAGGTTGTCGCTAGCCCCTGGGCAGTCTGCCGTGGCGCGTGGTCGGTGATGAACTGCAACACCACCTCTACCGACAAAGGCAGCGCCATGGGCTGCCCAAGGCGCAGTTGCAACCAAGCCGTCCAGTAACGCATAGCGCTTTGGTAGCTGCGCCGGGTGTTGGCGGCCTCGCCTTGGTGCAACAGCTCTTGCAGGGCTTGCAAGGTTTGCGCTCCTAGGGGGAGGGCGGGGGCGGCAGGCAAGGGTAAGGGCGTGGACGGCGCAAGCGGCGTAGTAGGTGCAGTAGGCGCTTCAGAAGGTAAGTCTGGGGACAAGTTCGGGGGCGGGAAGGCAGATTCAGCAGTCATTACGGGTATTACCTTGACTTGTATAAAAATTTGTATGAAATAATATGTGATACATAAATTGTATTACAATTACTC
>JAHAYB010000344.1 GCA_018384835.1 Comamonas sp. | reverse complement strand
TTTAACTCGCCCGCTTCACAAATAACCAGCCAAAAGACCAATCTGCAAGAGCGCTGTGAAGCGAAGCTGCGAAGTATAGACTAAGTTCTACAACCAAAAACAGAAAAGATGAAAAAAGTTTTCTTAGGGCTTTGTCCGCCCTGGCTCTCACCCCTCCCTGGGCGGCAGATAATTTGCCCATGGCTTTAATCACACTCTTAGATGCCCAGCTTGCGTTTGGGCATGTCGCACTGCTGGATCATGCAGACTTCTCTCTGGATAGCAACGAGCGCGTTGGCCTCATTGGGCGTAACGGCGCAGGCAAGTCCTCCTTGCTAAAAATTCTAGGTGCTCTAGCGCAAGCTGATGACGGCACGCTGCAATGGCAGTCTGATTTACGCGTTACCTATGTGGCGCAGGAACCTAACTTCCCCCCCGAGCAAACGGTCTTTGATGCCGTAGCCGCCGGCCTTGCCGAAGCGCAGCAATTACGCCAAGCCTACCTAGAAGCAGACTCCAGCACCGATTTGGATGCGCTGCAATCACGCATCGAAGCGCTGGATGCTTGGAATTGGGAACAGCGCGTCGAAGCCACCTTGCAGCGCCTCGGCCTCGATGCCACGGCTGCGCTGGGCACGCTCTCAGGCGGGACACAAAAGCGCGTAGCTTTAGCGCAAGCGCTGGTTACGCAGCCCGACGTACTCTTATTAGACGAACCCACCAACCACCTTGACCTAGCCGCCATTGCCTGGCTGGAGGAGCTATTGCTGGCGTTCAAGGGCAGCCTTGTCACCATCACCCACGACCGCACTTTTTTGGATCGCATTGCAACGCGCATCGTTGAACTGGATCGTGGGCAATTGCGCTCTTATCCGGGCAATTTCAGCCAATACCAGCAACTCAAAGACGAGCAGTTGCAGCAAGAGGCCGTTATCCACGCCAAGGCCGACAAGCTGCTGGCACAAGAGGAGGTTTGGATTCGCAAAGGCGTAGAAGCGCGGCGCACCCGCAGCGTCAGCCGGATTGAGCGCCTTAAAGATTTACGCGCCCAGCGTCAGGAGCGGCGCAACGCTCTGGGCAGCGTGCAGATGGAAATCGCCTCGGGCAAGGAAAACAGCTACCAAGGCAAAATCGTTGCCGAGCTGCACAACGTCAGCAAAGCCTATGCCGATAAACGCATTGTTGAAAATTTCAGCGCCACCATTCTGCGCGGCGACAAAGTGGGCTTGATTGGCAACAACGGCGCAGGAAAAACCACGCTACTCAAGCTCATCCTTGGCGAGTTAGCGCCCGACAGCGGCAAAGTGCGTCAGGGACACAATCTGCAAGTGGCCTACTTTGACCAGATGCGGGCGCAAATCGACCTTAACGCCACGCTGGAGGACTTCATCAGCCCGGGCAGCGAGTGGATTGAGATTGGCAAAAGCAAAAAGCACGTCAAAAGTTATTTGCAGGATTTTTTGTTCGCGCCAGAGCGCGCGCATTCGCCGGTGCGCTCGCTCTCGGGCGGGGAGCGCAATCGCTTGTTGCTGGCACGCTTGTTTGCGCGTCCCGCCAACGTCCTAGTGCTGGACGAGCCGACCAATGATTTAGATATCGACACGCTGGAGCTTCTGGAAGAACTGCTGCAACAGTACGACGGCACGGTATTTCTGGTCAGCCACGACCGCACGTTTTTGGATAACGTCGTGACGAGCATCATTGCCGCCGAGGGCAACGGCCAGTGGCGCGAGTACGAGGGCAGCGTACAGGACTGGCTCACGCAAAGCCTGCGTGCCCAGCAACTGGCGCAAGCGGCTGAAAAGCCCTCAGCAGCACCCGCCAGCAAACCAGAGACACAAACTACCAGCGCTGACACTCCACCCACAAAGCGCAAACTCAGCTACAAAGAGCAGCGCGAACTAGAGCAACTCCCAGCGCAAATCGAGGCTTGGGAAGAAGAACAAGCAAGCATCCGCGCAGAACTCGCTGACCCCAGCATTTACGCTACGAATAACGAACGTGCCCTAGCCCTGCATCAGCGCGACGGCGAGCTAGAGGAAGCTCTGATGGAGGCGCTGGAGCGCTGGGAAGCACTTTCCAGCATTTGAGCCAAGCAAAAGGCCGCACAGTCGGCGGCCTTCTTCTTTGAAGTGCAGAGCTGCTCGAACCTGCCCTCAAATGCGGTGGCGCACCTCCCCCCCTGCCGATTGCAGGCGACTGAGCAAGGCAGGGGCAATTTTCTGCAAAGGTAGTACTTCATCAGCCGCGCCGTGGGCAATCGCCTCACGCGGCATACCGAAAACGATGCAGCTTGCCTCGTCCTGCACATAGTTATAGCTGCCCGCATCGCGCATCTCGCGCATGGCCGCAGCGCCATCGCCCCCCATACCGGTGAGCATGATGCCAAAGGCATTGCGCCCTACAAACTGGGCGACCGACTTGAACAGCACTTCTACCGAAGGCTTGTGGCGATTGACTGCTGGAGCCGCTGCATCCACCACCGCCACATAGTTAGCACCACTGCGACTAATAGAAAACTGTGTGCCTCCGGGGGCAATATAAGCGTGACCTGGCAAGATACGCTCACCATGCGCAGCTTCTTTCACCGTAATTTGGCACAGACTATCTAGGCGAGCCGCAAAGCTAGTCGTAAATCCTGGAGGCATGTGCTGGGTAATGACAATCGCAGGAGCATCCGCTGGTAAGGGCATTAATACTTCTTTAATAGCCTCTGTTCCACCTGTGGAGGCACCAATAGCAATCATCTTTTCAGTTGAAACCCTCCCTAATAAACTTGCACTACTAGGGGTGGATTTATTTAAGTTAGGGGCTGGCACTACTGCACCACTTGGTCGTACTAAACGGTGGACATGGGCTTTAGCCGCAATGCGAATTTTATCCACAATTTCTGTTGCTAACTGCTGTAAGCCATTAGCCACTCCAACACGGGGTTTCGCAACAAAATCAATAGCACCCAATTCTAGGGCACGCATTGTTACTTCTGCACCACGCTCTGTTAGGGTAGAAATCATCAATACGGGCATGGGGCGTAAACGCATTAGCCGCCCTAAAAAATCAATGCCATCCATTCGCGGCATTTCTACATCCAGTGTAATCACATCAGGATCAAGTTCTCGAATCATCTCGCGAGCCACTAAAGGATCATGAGCGACACCAATACACTCCATATCACTTTGGCGGTTGATAATTTCGGTGAGCAAACTGCGTACCAATGCAGAATCATCCACCACAATTACCCGAGTTTTTTTATTCATGCCTAATAAACCTTCCATTAAAACAAGTCAACAGAGCCGCCAGCATTATTTTTTGCCAATTGAGCAGCACTGCCACGACTGCGCTCTTGCTCTACCAAAGTTTCTGGATGGGCATGAGCCAAGCGCTTTACCATAGCTTTCCCTGTAACTGGGAAATACACCACTTTACGAGGATATATATCCAATACATCCTCAGAAACAATAGGAATACGCTCTGTCTGCAAATACTGTGTTACGAAATCTGTATTTCTTTCACCAACATTCATAGTGGTAAAGCTAGCCATTACTTGCCCACCACCAAAAATCTTTGCTTGCATAGTTTCCCTACGAGCACCCATTTTAAGCAAATCATTAATTAAGACTTCCATAGCAAAAGAACCATAGCGCCCAGAATCATCGCTGCCATCTCCTTCAGGCAGCATAAAATGATTCATCCCACCAATATGAGCCATACTGTCCCAAATACAGGCAGCAATACAAGATCCTAAAATAGTACTAATTAAAATATTTTGATCAGTCACATAGTATTCACCAGGAAGAACTTTAACAGCATTAAATTGAAAATGATGATCAAAATAATAAAAAGAAGCCTCTCCCGGCTTTACTGGTCGACGACGTAACTCATCTAAACTCATACATGACGTAGTTTTATTTTTATTAAAAGATTGAGAATTATCAAAACTAGGCTGTGCAATTAAAGGAGCAGAGCTTCTCTTCATATTCCAAGTATTGCCAACAGTATCAGTGACACTTAGCTTCCCCCCTGTTTTTGCATCTAAAAAATTCATGCCAAATGCCCCTATTAATAAGTGCTTAGAAAATACTTAATC
>JAHAYB010000342.1 GCA_018384835.1 Comamonas sp. | reverse complement strand
ACTCAGCACCTGGCCGGTGATGAAGGCAGCGTCCTCGCTGGCGAAGAAGGCGATGGCACCGGGCAAGTCCTGGGGCTGGCCAATGCGCCCCAAAGGGATGGAACGGGTGAAGGCTTCCACCAGTTTTTCGGGGTTACCAGCGCCTTCCTTGTAGTCAGCGAACAGGGCGGTATCGGTGGGGCCAGGGCAAACTACGTTGACGGTGATGCCGTGGCGGGCGTGCTCGCGGGCAATCGTTTTGGAGAAGGCCACCAAGCCGCCCTTGCAAGCGGCGTACACCGCTTCACCCGAGGAGCCAGCACGCGCCGCATCCGACGAGATATTCACAATGCGCCCGGATTTACGCGCCACCATGCCGGGCAGCACAGCGTGGTGCATATGCAGTGCCCCGGTAAGGTTGATGTCAATCAGCTTGGCCCACTCAGCAGGCACGGTTTTGGTAAAGGGCTTGAACACGTCCCAGCCGGCGTTGTTGACCAGCACATCCACGGGGCCTAGTTGTGCCTCAGTGGCGGCGACGGCGGCATCCACTGCTGCGCGGTCGGTAATGTCGCAGGCAAAAGCAGCGGCCTTGCCACCAGCGGCTTGCACAGCGGCCACGGTTTTCTCGGCAGCGGCCAAATCACGGTCAAACACCGCAACCTTGGCACCTTCAGCAGCCAGGCGCAGGCAGGTGGCCCCGCCAATACCGCCGCCGCCACCCGTTACGATGATGGTTTTATCTTCAAAGCGCTTCATAGCATCTCCTGTGGTTTGCAAAGTGGGCTGCGTCTGCCAAAATGGTGTTCACAGCAATTAAGTAAATATGTTGACTTAATTATGCAATCTTGGGTGATGCTTTTCAAGTGCAAATTATGAGAAAAAACTATGGAAAACCCTAGTAATACAGAGGATAGTGCCAAGATGGAGTTGGCCAACAGGCTGTTCTTTAGACTCTATCAATGCGCAAATATGTTGCATAAAACTGGCTCTCGCGCCATTGAGGATGAGGGCTTGACCACCCAGCAATGGGCGGTGCTGGGCGCACTCTCGCGCAAGCAGGCCGATGGCGGCATGAGCATTGGGGATTTGGCGAAGTACCTGATGGTCAGCCGCCAGAACCTGTCTGGCCTGATTAGCCGTATGGAGCGCGACGGCCATGTGGCCGTGCTGCCCGATGAGCGCGACCGCCGCTCGCGCCTGGTGACGCTCACGCAGTCCGGTGAGCATGTGTGGCATGTGCTGGCACGCCCAAAAATCTTGAACTACTACCAGGAAATTCTGGGCGACTTTTCTATCAACGATGTCACCCATACCCTGCACTACCTGCTCAAGATGCTGGAGAACATGCAGCGCATTGATGACGATTGGCTCAATGCCGCCCCCATCGCTAACCCAGCAGATAGCGAGCAATAAAGCGGCGTAAAAAAGCGGCATAAAAAAGGCGCTGGCCTATACAAGCCAGCGCCTAAGGGCCACCTCCCACGGTTGCCAAACTTGCCAAATTCTTCTATCTACATACCGGCTACATACCGGCGTAATTCGGCCCGCCGCCGCCTTCTGGCGTAATCCAGACGATGTTTTGCGTCGGGTCTTTGATGTCGCAGGTTTTGCAATGCACGCAGTTTTGCGCGTTGATTTGCAGATGCTTGTCGCTGCCCTCGCCCACAAACTCATACACCCCGGCGGGGCAGTAACGTGCCTCGGGGCCGTCAAACTGCGCCAGGTTGATGCGGGTGGGCGTGGCGCTGTCTTTCAAGGTGAGGTGGGCGGGCTGGTTTTCCTCATGGTTGGTGTTGCTGATAAAGACGCTGGAGAGGCGGTCAAACGTCAGCTTGCCATCGGGCTTGGGATAGTCAATCGGCTGGCACTGGGCGGCGGGCTGGAGGGAGGCATGGTCGGGCTTGCTGCGGCGCAGCGTCCAGGGCGCATTGCCGCGCAGCACCAGTTGCTCGAAGCCGTTCATCATCGTGCCCACGCTCAGGCCGTATTTGAACCAGTTCTTGAAGTTGCGGTCTTTGTGCAGCTCATCGTAGAGCCAACTGCTTTCAAAGGCTTCGGGGTAGGCCGTCAGCTCGTCGTGCTGGCGGCCAGCGGTAACGGCGGCAAACGCGGCCTCGCCCGCCAGCATCCCGGTCTTGATGGCCGCATGGCTGCCCTTGATGCGGCTGACATTCAGAAACCCCGCATCGCAGCCCACCAGCGCCCCACCGGGGAAGATGGTGCGCGGTAAGGCATTGAGGCCGCTGGCGTTGATGGCGCGTGCGCCGTAGGACAGGCGTTTGGCAGTCACTTCGCCCTGCGCGTTCTCCAAATACCAGCGAATGCGGGGATGGGTCTTCCAGCGCTGGAACTCCTCAAACGGGCTGAGGTAGGGGTTGCGGTAGCCCAGGCCGGTGACAAAGCCCAGGGCGACCTTGTTATCGTCCAAGTGATAGAGGAATGCGCCGCCGTAGGTGTCGCTCTGTAGCGGCCAACCGGCGGTGTGCATGACAAAGCCGGGGCGGTGGCGGGCGGGGTCAATCTCCCACAGCTCTTTGATGCCCAGGCCAAAGCTTTGCGGGTCGCGCCCGGCATCCAATTGGTAGCGGGCAATGACTTGCTTGCCCAGGTGGCCGCGTGCGCCTTCGGCAAAGATGGTGTACTTGCCCAGCAGCTCCATGCCCAGTTGAAAGTGTTCGGTCGGCTGGCCGTCCTTGCCCAGCCCCATGTGGCCGGTGGCTACGCCAATAACGCTGCCGTCCTCGCTGTACAGCACCTCCGCAGCGGCAAAGCCGGGGAAGATGTCCACACCCAGCGCCTCGGCCTGCTCGCCCAGCCAGCGGGTGACATCGCCCAGGCGCACGATGTAGTTGCCGTGGTTCTGCGCAAACGGCGGCAGAAAGAGGCCGGGCACGCGCAGGCCGGATTTTTCGCCCAGAAACACATAGGCATCGTCCGTCACCGACTGCTTGAGCGGCGCACCGCGCTCTTGCCAATCGGGGAAAAGTTCGGACAGCGCCTGTGGGTCCATGATGGCACCAGAGAGGATATGCGCCCCTGGCTCAGAGCCTTTTTCCAGCACGACGACCGACACATCCTGCCCCGTCTGCGCCGCCATTTGCTTGATGCGGATGGCCGTGGCCAGGCCGCCCGGGCCTGCGCCCACAATCACGATGTCGTACTCCATAGCCTCACGCGGGCCATATTGAGCCAGCAGGGTGGCGCTATCAGGGGTACTACCTGGGGCGTTATCTCGGGTGCTATGACTCATGGCTGATTGGCTCCCCTCAATCCTGGCGCAGCAGTTCGCGCCCGATGATGAGTTGCTGCACCTGGGTCGTGCCTTCATACAGGCGCAGCAGGCGGGCATCGCGGTAGAAGCGCTCTACCGGGTATTCATTGATATAGCCCGAGCCGCCATGCACTTGCACGCCCCGATCGGCCACGCGCCCCAGCATTTCCGTGGCAAACAGCTTGGCGCAAGAGACGCGCATAGACACATCCGGGTCAGACACATGGGCGGGCTTGCCATCAAAACGTTCGGCCACTTCGCGCACCAGCGCCCAGGCGGCCATCAGCTCGGCCTGGCTGTCGGCTAGCATGGCTTGGATGAGTTGGAACTCGCCAATCGGCTTGCCAAACTGCTTGCGCTCGCGGGCGTAGCGGCGCGATTCGTCCAAAATCCGCGCCGCCATGCCGCAGGAGAAAGCAGAGATGTTCAGGCGGCCACGGTCAAGTACCTTCATCGCGGTTTTGAAGCCCTGACCGGGCACACCGCCAATGATGTTGGCCGCTGGCACACGCACATCTTCCAAAATTACGTCGCAAGTCTGCGTGCCGCGCTGCCCCATTTTTTTGTCGTTCTTGCCCAGCTTTAGGCCAGGCGAGTTGGCTTCCACGATGAAGGAAGACACGCCACCCGCCCCCGCACCGCCGGTACGCGCCATCAGGGTAAAAGCTCCTGCACGTGGGGCGTTGGTGATAAAGCGCTTGGTGCCGTTGAGGACGTAGTGGTCGCCATCCAGCTCGGCGCGGGTTTTGAGCGAGGCCGCGTCCGTGCCTGCATCCGGCTCGGTCAGGGCGAAGGACATGACCAACTCGCCACTGGCTACCAGGGGCAGGTAATGGGCTTTTTGCTCGGGCGTGCCGTCCATCAAAATGCCTTGGGAGCCAATGCCGATGTTGGTTCCAAACACCGAGCGAAAGGCCGCTGCCGTCTGCCCCAGCTCGTAGTTGACCAGCACTTCCTGGCTGGTGGAGAGGCCAATGCCGCCGTACTCCTCAGGCACGGTCAGGCCGAACAGGCCGAGGTCTTTCATGTCCTGCACGATGTCGGCGGGAACCTCGTCATGCTCTTCCAGATGGTTTTCGGCAGGAACCAAGCGCTCGCGCACAAAGCGCTGGATGGTACTTAGCAAGATGCCAAAGGATTCGGTGTCAAGAGCCATGTGCTTATCCTCACTAGCTAGGGAAATTAAGTAAATATGTTGACTTAATT
>JAHAYB010000302.1 GCA_018384835.1 Comamonas sp. | reverse complement strand
ATGTTATGCACCGTTAGTCCGTATTTCAGGCAGTGTACGCCGCCGGAATTTTCTGCCACGTTGCTGCCAATGGTGCAGGCAATCTGGCTGCTGGGGTCGGGCGCGTAATACAGGCCGTAGGGCGCGGCGGCTTCGCTGATGGCCAGATTGCGCACCCCGCATTGCACTACGGCGGTGCGGCTGTGGGGGCTGATGTCCAGAATCTGGTTGAACTTGGCCAAGGATAGCGTCACCCCCATCGGGTGGGGCATGGCACCGCCGGATAGCCCCGTGCCCGCGCCGCGAGCCACTACGGGCACTTGCATCTCGTGGCAGATGCGCAGCACGGCTTGCACCTGCTCATAGGTTTCAGGCAGAGCGACGACCAGAGGGCGCTGGCGGTAGGCGGTCAGGCCGTCGCACTCGTAGGGCGTGGTGTCTTCAGACTGCCACAGCAGGGCGTGCTCGGGCAGAAATTGGCGTAGCTGGTGCACCACCAAGGCTTGGCGCTGAAAACGCTCGCTGGCGGTGGCTGCGGGGGTAGGAGGGGTGTCAGTAGCGGTCGTCATGGGCAGCAACTGTAGGCCATGGTCGGGTGCGTGGGTGTGAACTTTCTTGCAAACAGCGTTGAAACCGGGCTGTTGAAATAGCCAGCGCCGCCATGTACGCCTGAGCGCTCAAGAGCGCCGCCGCGCTGCCATCTCTTGCCCGATAGCGGCTTGCGCTGGGGCGGGCAGCAGCGCCTGTGCCTGGGGGTAGATATGCTGGTTCTCATGGGCGATGTGCTCGGCCTGGCCTGCTACAAATGCGTCTAGCGCTGCTTCATCAGCAAGGCTCAATTGCTGCAACTGCCCTGCTGCCAGCGCCGCCAGTGGTTGGCGAGCCGTCTGCCAGTGCGCGGCCATGCGCAGGTGCTCGGCCTGCAATTGCCGCACTAGGGCGACAGTAGCGGCATCGGCTTGAGCCAGCAGTGGGGGGAAGAGGTGCAGTTCCTCATCTTGGTGGTGCAGGGGGGCAGCGATGTCAAAGTAACGCAGCACATCCTGCGCTGCGTCGCGGGCAGCCTGGTCAGCCCCTTGCTGCTTGAGGTGCTGGCGCAGGCGTGTCAGTAAATCTAGGCTACGGCTAATGCGCTCGTGGCAGGCATGAACTACTCCACCCTATGCTGACGCAAAGGATGGAGTTTCACGGGGAAGGTATTCCCCCGTCTCGGCCAGTTCCTGACCGGATATAGGTTCAAGCGCCCAGCGCAACACCACCCGCGCTGAGGCTGTATCCCTTGATTCTTTGTGCCCGCAGTTGCTGCATTGATGCACGCGCTGCGAAAGCTTCTTTTTCTCCACCAGCCAGCACTTGGGGCAGCGCTGGCTGGGTTTGAGTTTTTTCGTCGGGGCTTGCACCCATTGGCCACCAGTTTCCAACACTTTGTAGCGAAGTAACGACGTAAAAAGGCCAGGAGCTGTATCCAGAATCTCTCGATTCAGCCCCGCTTTTTGGGCAACCTGTCGGCCCGGTTCATCGGCAGAGCCTTTGGCGCTGCGGGTCATGTTTTTGACGGTGAGCTCTTCCGTTGCCACCAAAGCAAAGCGGCTGGCAAGCTTGGCGCTTTGCTGCTGCGCCCAGTCCATACGCTTTCTGGCCCATCGAGCACGGGCATCAGCCAAGCGCTGCACGGCCTTTTTGCGGCGGTTAGAGCGCTTGTTGGTTTTGCCAGAAACCGCCTGTTGCAGAGCCACGATTTCATCCTTGGCCTGCTGCCACCAGCGAGGGTTGGCAATTTCAAAAGACTCGCCACTATGCGTGATGCCACTTAAAAATGCTTGCACGCCCCAGTCGTAGGCCATAGCAGCATTGCCTGTGCGCTCTCGCTCTGGCTTTGCCACAGCCACGGTCAAGGACAAATACCAGCGGCCATTGCGCTGCAAGATGTCGCTGCAGCTAATTTCTCCGCCTTGGCGTGCTTTGCCTCGGGCACGGATTTGACCCACGCCAGATAAGCGCAAGCTGCCGTGCTTGAAGTTCTCTTTTGGCGTGAAGCGCCAACCATCGCCATGCGCCTTGAAGCTAAAACCTGGAAAGCGACAGAGCGATTTGAAGCGAGGAAAGCCTGGAGTCTGCCCAGCTTTAACCCGCTGAAAGAATGCTTTGAATGCTTTATCGAGCCGCCGCAGCGTCATTTGCTGGCTGGAGCAATTGGCCTGCGCCCATTCGGGCAACTCACGGCGCAGCAGCGTCAGGCTCTTGCACTGGTCGGCGTAGCTGA
>JAHAYB010000299.1 GCA_018384835.1 Comamonas sp. | reverse complement strand
CTGTACTTGCTGCATGTGCATGCTGCAAGCAGAAACTACGCTGTGCTAGCAGCGCGTAGTTTTTTCCACTCCCCAACCCAAGCTCTTGCAGTTCTAAAAGCAACTGGTACAACGTTTTTTGCAATGTGTTCAGCGGCTTTATCCATACTTTTATAACTGCTCATATTTTTTTCTAGCCATTTAAATACATCTGCCTTCATCGCTCGATTCTCTTGATGTCTTTTCTCGGCGCCTTTTCTGGGAGCTATAGATTTACCATCCTTTAGTCCTAACTGGTAATTTTCGTCCATCAAAACATTGGCTTGCTTTAACATTTCTTGTGCCTCCTCCACTAAGTCAATAGAAAGAAGCCCACTATTTAACCAGTCATTAATAATTTTTCTTTGACTAGCCAATTGCTCTAAGGCCATTTGTTGAAATTGACTAAGACCTGCACAAAGATCAATTAATTCACCTAAGCCAAGATTATCAAACAATAATTTCTCTTTAAATTTATTTTCCCCATCAATATATCTCTTGATATTTTCATATTCCTGATTGGATATAAAAAATGTCCTTTTAATCCCCTCTGAGGGAATAGGTCCTTCAGGGTGTTCAAAGAATTTATTCCAATCCATCAAAGTAGATCCTTATATGAATAAAGCAATCAGAAATTATTTTTACAAATATCAGCTTGCAATTTGATCTAGGAAATCTGTCCACCGCTGCATCATTAATTGGCGTTGTTTCAAATACGTTGTGCGGTTATAGGCTCGTCCGTTAGCATCCCTCACTGCGTGTGCAAGCTGCGCCTCGATGATTAATGGATCAAACTCCAGCTGCTCCGCCAGCATGGTTCGAGCTGATGCCCTAAACCCGTGCCAAGTCTGAATCTCTGGCGTATAACCCATAGAGATCAATGCAGTACGCACAGAGTTCTCGGAGATAGGTTTGCTGCGCTGACGCTCACCTGGAAACACCAAGCCAGTAACCTCTGTATATGGCTTGAGCGCCTTCAAAATCGCTACGGCCTGTATAGGAAGTGGCACAAGATGCGGCTGGCCGTTTTCTTTGCCATCTTTATTGCGCTTCATCCTGGCAGCGGGAATCGTCCACAGCGCCGCGTCCAAGTCGATTTCTGACCAAGCAGCGCCACGCAGCTCTCCAGGTCGTTGAAAGAGCATTGGCGCCAAAGAAAGTGCCGCCCGAACCACAGGCCCACCCTTGTAAGCCTTAATTGCTCGCAAGAGTTCACCAAACCTCTCAGGTTCAGTGATCGCGGCGAAATGCTTTCCCCTGTATGGAGATAACGCACCCTTCAAATCAGCCGTAATGTCTCGACTGACTCGGCCAGTGGCGACCCCATAGCGCCATACCTGTCTTGCAAGCATCAGGCCTCTATCTGCCGTCTCGATGGCTCCACGCTCTTCAATTTTTCGCAAAGCAGCCAGCAGTTCAACGGGCTCGATATCAGCTAACCGCCTATCTCCGAGCCATGGGAACAGATCGCGCTCAAATTGCCGCTTGGCTCGGGTCGCATGGGTCTCACTCCATTGAGACTCCTGCTTTTCATACCATTCCAGCGCTACAACCCGAAAGCTATCCCCAGCGGGATTCACTGCTTTCAAGCGCTCAACTTTACGCGCTTGGATTGGATCAATACCATCAGCTTTTTTGAGCTTTACCGCATCTCGGGCGCGTCTTGCTGCATTGAGGCCAACATTCGGATAGCTACCCAATGCCAACCGGGTTTCCTTATTGTCTTGGTAGATCTTCTGAAACCAGCGTTTGGAGCCAGCTGGACTGACTTCAAGATAGAGACCAGATGAATCGGTGAGCCGCACTCGCTTTTTGTCAGGAGGGCAAGAAGCATTGCGGCATTGGGCATCAGTTAGCATTCGCGTGTTCCCCGGTTGAGAGACTTGTCGGGATGTTCCCCGGCCGCGCTGATCCGCAGTAAGCATCGCTCTACAGAGGAGAGTGAGCGTTTGAGCCTAACTGTCCCCCGGTTTTAGGGAGCGTTCCCCGGTTGGCGGCAGAAACAACAATTTGTTCCCCGGCATGTTCCCCGGTCTTGACTTGGCTGTCAATGTTCTTCGCTGCACATCTGTGTTGCGTAAGCGACTGATTTACCAAAGAAAAAGGCCACCAAGTGTATGTCCTTGGCGGCCTTTGTTTGAGGGTATGGTGGAGCTGGCGGGAATTGAACCCGCGTACAATCTAACAATAACAAGCACTTAGCCCCATCGGTGTGATTTCAGTGTGATTTCACGCATCAGCACCCACAAAGCAGCACAACAACAGACAAGCTTGTGCTGCTTCAATTTCCCCAATTTCAATTGAACCCCTGTCCACAACTATGCGGGTGGCGGGTGTTTTGTAAAAGTTAGTGACAGCCCACAAAACAAAAAAGCCCCCTACAGCGCAAGCCAGAGGGGGTTTCTTATTTGGGCCAGGCATCCTGCATCAGTCTGACATCAGCTGCGTGCCCATCAGCTTTTGCCGCGACTCCTGCACCAGCTTCTGCCAGTCTTGCACCTCCTGCTGCCATTGCTTCGAATACGGCTGTGCAGGTGCTGGCGTACTGACCGAGGGTTGCTTGGCTTGCACGCTCGATACGTCCGGGCAGGTCTGCAAAGTCGCCCCGCAGCCCTGAAGTAACCCCGCGAAGATCAAGCAGCACGCG
>JAHAYB010000287.1 GCA_018384835.1 Comamonas sp. | reverse complement strand
CAATCATCAAAATCTTCGATACGGCCATCATTGGCATCATCTGGTTCCTGGCCGCTGCGCTGGCGCAGGTAGAAGTCGCGCATCAGGCTATAGCGGTCTAGTGCGACAGCATCCAGGGTGTCGGATGCGCCCAGCAAGCCCTCGCGGGTGCTGACCAGGCGTAAGCCCGTTACAGCATTGCGGTGCGAAACGGGATGCATCCCCGAGAGCACATTGCCTTGCCAATCCACCGGCAAGGCCACGGTATCGCGCAAGGTAGATGGCCCCAGCAACGGCAGCACCAGATAGGGGCCAGGTTTGAAGCCCCAATGCCCCAGGGTTTGGCCAAAATCCTGCTTCTCACGCGGTATTTGCGCGGGTGTGGCAATGTCTAGCAAGCCGCCCAGCCCCCAGGTGGTGTTGGTGGTAAAGCGCACCATGTGGTTGTAGGCTTTCTCGCCCTTGCCCTGCAAGGCGTAGTTCACCATGCTCCACAAATCACCCAGGTTGCCAAAAAAATTGCTCACCCCGGTGCGCACTGGCTGGGGGGTGACGGTTTGGTAGGCTTTGGCAGCGGGGCGCAGCACGGCATCGTCCACCGCGTCGTTAAAGGCCATCATCGAGCGGTTATAGCCCTCCCACGGGTCTTGCGGGTGGGCGACTGCGCCCTCGGGCAGGCTGGCGCAGCCGCTTAAAGTTCCCAAAGCGCCCACGGCCACGGCCAGCACTACCGCGCCTGCCATCTTGCGGCCACGCCCATTGCCGCTACCACTAGGTTCGGGCTGCTGCCCCTGTTGTTGCATATCGTTCACCTTGTTGATGTAGGAATCCATATCAATCCGAGCTGCCGCCCTCTTGCGCTTTGCTGTAGAGGAATTGGCCAATCAAGTTCTCCAGCACCACCGCTGATTGCGTGGCCACAATGCGGTCGCCAGCGGCCAGGTTGTCATCATCCGCCCCGGCCTCAATGCCGATGTACTGGTCGCCCAGCAGGCCACTGGTCAGAATTTTGAGCGAGCTGTCTTTGGGGAAGGCATAGCGCTCTTCCAGCGCCATGTGTACCGTAGCTTGGAAGGTCACATCGTCAAAGCTGATGTTCTCCACCCGCCCGACTACTACACCTGCGCTTTTGATGGCGGCCTTGGGTTTCAGGCCGCCAATATTGTCAAACCGCGCAGTGACGGGGTAAGTGG
This sequence comes from Comamonas sp., assembly GCA_018384835.1. Taxonomy (GTDB): domain Bacteria; phylum Pseudomonadota; class Gammaproteobacteria; order Burkholderiales; family Burkholderiaceae_C; genus Comamonas. Next base: position 1,706 of record JAHAYB010000287.1, on the reverse strand, counting down.
GCTGAAAGCTCAAACTCAGCAAATTGGCCGATTGCAGCGCCAAAAACACCAGTGCCAATGCGCCAATCAGCACAAACAGCCCGACCCAGACATCATTTTTTGAATTTTGCATAGCAATTACTTCCAAACTATCCCAAACGTTTTTTCAAATACTGAACATGGATGCGGTCAGCAAAAAGTCCAAACCCAGCACCGCTAGCGAGGCCACCACCACCGTGCGCGTGGTGGCGCGAGACACCCCCTCGGGCGTAGGCTTGGCGCTATAGCCTTGGTAGAGGGCAACAAACGTCACCGCCACGCCAAACACGATGCTTTTGATTACGCCGTTGGCCAGGTCGTACCACCAATCCACGCCATCTTGCATCTGCCCCCAAAACGCGCCGCCATCCACGCCAATCAACAGCACGCCCACCACCCAGCCGCCAATCACGCCCACGGCGCTAAAAACGGCGGCCAGCAGCGGCATGGCCACCACCCCCGCCCAAAAGCGCGGAGCCAGAATGCGGCGCACGGGGCTAACGGCCATCATCTCCATGGCGGTGAGTTGTTCGCCCGCCTTCATCAGGCCGATTTCAGCGGTCAAGGCCGTACCAGCGCGTCCGGCAAACAGCAGGGCGGTGACCACAGGCCCCAACTCGCGCAGCAGCGACAGCGCCACCAACAGCCCCAACGCCTCTGCCGAGCCGTAGCGCTGCAAGGTGTAATAGCCCTGCAAGCCCAGCACAAAGCCGACAAACAGCCCCGACACCCCAATAATCGCCAGCGAGTAATTGCCCAAAAAATGAATCTGCTCGCCCACCAAGCGAAACCGCGCCAGGCAAGCGGGCAGCAGCGCCAGCATCTGCAACAGCAGCCGCGCCCCACGCCCCAAGGCGGCCAGTTGCTGGCGCGTCCAAAAACCAATAGCGGCCAGCCACGTCATGCCTGCCTCCCAAAATCTTGCTCCAAACTGGGCGCGGGGTAATGAAATGGCACCGGCCCCTGCGGGCGGGCATGGACGAACTGCTGCACCAGCGGGTCGGGATTGGCCATAACCTCTTCAGGCGTGCCTTGGGCAGCAACACCGCCAGCGCCCAAGATAATCACCTGGTCTGCCACGCGGAAGGTTTCCTCCACATCGTGGGAAACCAAAATACTGGTCAGCCCCAGCGCATCGTTCAAAGTGCGAATCAAACGCGCCGCCGTGCCCAAAGAAATGGGGTCTAGCCCAGCAAAGGGTTCGTCGTACATGATGAGTTCCGGGTCCAGCGCAATCGCCCGCGCCAGCGCCACGCGCCGCGCCATACCGCCGGAGACTTCGCTGGGCATCAAGTCCCGCGCCCCGCGCAGGCCAACGGCGTGCAGCTTCATCAGCACAATGTCGCGCACCATGGCCTCGGGCAGATTGGCGTGCTCGCGCAGGGGGAAGGCCACATTGTCAAACACCGTCATATCCGTAAACAGCGCCCCAAACTGGAACAGCATCCCCATACGCCGACGCATGGTGTAAAGCTGGCGCTGGTCCATCTGCCCCACGTCCTGCCCATCAAACAACACCTGGCCGCTCTGAGCGCGGTGCTGGCCGCCAATCAAGCGCAGCACCGTCGTTTTGCCGCCGCCGGATGCGCCCATCAGCGCCGTTACCTTGCCCTTGGGCACTTGCAAGTTCAGGTCTTGAAAAATCGGGCGGCTGCCGTAGCCAAAATGCACACCGCGCAGCGCTACCA
>JAHAYB010000269.1 GCA_018384835.1 Comamonas sp. | reverse complement strand
TCCGTAATCCATAGGGCGACTTGCGCGATATGGGCGGCGCTGGCATCAATCTCAATGCCGTAGAACTGATTCACCGATACGCGGCTGAGGGTAGAAATATCTAGCAAGCCCCGGTCTTTGCCGACGAAGAACAGGCGCTCAATCAAATCATGTTCTAGGCGGCGTAGCTCGCGGTAGGCAATCACCAGAAAGTTGCCGCAGCCGCAGGCGGGGTCAAAAATGCGGATATGCGGCAGGCGCTCGTACAGGGCTTGCAGCTTGGGGCGTTGCTTGCCAGCGGCGGACAGTTCGGCGCGTAGGCCGTCCATAAACAGGGGGTTGATGGCGCGAAGGATATTGCGCTCTGAGGTGTAATGCGCCCCCAGTTCGCGGCGGCTGGCGGTGCGGCTCAGGCTAGGTTCGCCTTGCTCCAAAACGCCCTGAAACATCGCGCCAAAAATCGCGGGGCTGATGTGTGACCAATCCAGTTCAGCGCAAGCAATCAGCAATTGGCGCAGCGGAGCATCAAAGTCGGGCGTGCGTGTGCGCTCGGCAAACAACTGGCCGTTGATATAGGCAAAGTCCGACAACTCTTCATCCAAGAGGCGGCTGCGCTCATTGGGCGCTTGGTTGAGCACATCGAACAGCTTGGCTAGGCGCTCGCCCAAATCTGCGCCATCGGTGCGGGTGGTGTGCAGAAAGCGGGTGAATTGGTTTTTGTCGCCAAACAAGGCGGTGTCGTCGGCAAACAGGCAAAACAGCAGACGGGTTAAGAAAATTTCTAAATCTCGCCCTTTGAAGTTCGATTGCAGCAACGCCTCGTGCAACTGCGCCATTTGCTCGGCGGCTTGGCGGTCGGCTTGGGTTTCTTCGGTAATCTGCGGCGCGGCGTTTTGATAGAGAAAACGAAACCAATGCGCTTTGCTGGGCAGCTCGTCTAAGCTGCATTCGTGGCTTTGGTCGCTGCTCAGGTCAAACAAGGCCAGACGCGCAAAGTCATGCAGCAGCACAAAACGCGGCTGCTGCGCGGGTGGGCAGGCCCAGCGGTAATCCTCTGCTTGCTGGCGTGCTTTGGCCAGGTCTTTGCCCAGCGATTTGCCCTCAATGATGAGCAGGCCGGGGATAAAACCATCCATATAGCCCGTGCTGCCATCTTGCTTTTTAACGGCGTATTCGCGCTGGTAGTGGTGTTTTTTCAGGCCAAAGCAGGCCAGAAAATCAGCGGTGTAGAGCTTTTCATCAGCGCGTTCACTGCTTGCGCCCTGCCACTGATGGGCAAAGGCGTGCAGGCGGCGGCGCACTTCGTTGGTGCTGAGGGTGGGGCGCTGGGCGGTGGTGTGCATGGGGCGGGATGTTACGCCAGAGGAGGGCGGCGGCCAGCTGCCCCAATGGGTTTTTGGGTAGCTTGGCCTATAGTGCTGGCATACGTTTGTAGCAGGAGCGCTGTATGCCAACACTGTCCCCATCTTCCAGCCCCAGAGAGGCCAAGCTGTTTCGCAGCAACCGCAGTCAGGCCGTACATATTCCCGTGGAGTTTGAGCTGCCCGGTAGCAAGGTGCTGATTCACCGCGAAGGGCGCAGGCTCATCATTGAGCCAGTAGATAAGCCCACCGATATCGTTGAGCTGCTGGCCCAGTGGCGCAAGGAGCCGCCTTTGGGGCCAGATGACGAGTTTCCCGAGATGGAAGATGCGCCCATCCAGCCAGAGGACATATTTTGAAATACCTACTGGACACCAACATCATTAGCGATTTGATGCGCAACCCCTCCGGGTCTGCGGCGCGGCGGGTTGAGGCTGTCGGCGCAGAGGCAATATGCACCAGCATTGTGGTTGCAGGTGAGTTGCGTTATGGCTGTGCCAAAAAAGGCTCCCCCAGGTTGACAGCACAGCTTGAAATCATGCTGGGAGCCATCCCCGTGCTGCCGCTGGAGGTTCCGGCAGATATGGATTACGGTGCAGTTCGGGCAGCACTGGAGGCTGCCGGACAGCCCATTGGTGCCAACGACTTGCTGATTGCTGCCCATGCCTTAGCGCTAGATTTGATTTTGGTGACGCACAACACGCGAGAGTTCAGCCGTGTTCGCGGATTGCAGGTGGAGGATTGGCTGTAAAAACGCCCACTGGCCTTCGTCAAGCCAGTGGGCGTTGTGCTTTAGCAGACTGTGCGGGGCGCTTTAAGCCGCGTTGAGCTGCTGCTCCAAGTCATGCAGCACTTGGTAGCAGGGCAGCACTTGCGCCACGCTGGCGTTCGGCTCGCGGCCTTCGCGGATGGCGGCGAAGAACTCGCGGTCTTGCAGCTCAATGCCGTTCATGCTGACATCCACTTTAGAAACATCAATCGGCTCTTCCTTGCCGTTGACCAGGTCGTCATAACGGGCAATGTACGTGCCGCTGTCGCCGATGTAGCGGAAGAAGGTGCCCAGGGGGCCGTCGTTGTTGAACGACAGGCTCAAGGTGCAGATAGCGCCATTGGCCGCTTGCAGTTGAATGCTCATGTCCATGGCAATGCCCAGCTCCTTATGGATGGGGCCTTGAATGGCGTTGGCCTTGACGATGGGGCTGCCCGCTTGGTAGGCAAACAAGTCCACGGTGTGGGCGGCATGGTGCCACAGCAGGTGGTCAGTCCACGAGCGCGGCTGGCCCAGGGCGTTCATATTGGTGCGGCGGAAGAAGTAGGTTTGCACATCCATTTGCTGGATGTTGAACTCGCCCGCTGTGATTTTCTTGTGTACCCACTGGTGGCTGGGGTTAAAGCGGCGGGTGTGGCCGCACATGGCGACCAGGCCGGTTTGCTTTTGCAGCGCCAGGACTTTTTCACCTTCAGCCAACACGTCGCACAGGGGGATTTCTACCTGCACGTGCTTGCCCGCTTCCAGACAAGCCAGGGTTTGGCTGGCGTGCATTTGTGTGGGGGTGCAGAGGATGACGGCATCCACTTCTTTGATGGCCAGGCTATCGGCCAGCTCGGTGGTGACGTGGGGGATGCCGTATTTATCAGCCACTTCCTGGGTTTTGGCCAGGTCGCGGCTGATGAGGGAGACGACTTCTACGCCGTCGATGTTTTTGATGCCGTCCAGGTGTTTGATGCCGAAGGCACCGGCTCCGGCCAAGGCTACTTTGATCGTCATAGTTGTATTCCTTTACTTTGCGAAAGAGAAATAAAAATCTACGGTAAATAAGAAAAAGCGCGGTTCTCGATAGGGCATGGCCTTACCAAATCTGACTTGCCGTGGCTGTTTTTAGCCATGGCTTGAGGTTTTAGCGCCGTTAGCCGGGTCTCGCCCCGGCGGGCGACTCACTTTCTTGCCCGCGCAAGAAAGTAAGCAAAGAAGGCGTGCTGCGCAGCTTTGTGCCGTGGAACTCGCTTCGCGCCGCTGGGCGGCGCTACGCTCAAACAGCCACGGCAAGTCAGATTGGCTAGCACCATGCCTTATCAACGATTGCGCTTTTTGCAGGCTTTGTAGGGGTTAGAGGCTTATTGATTTTCCAAAATCAAGTGCCCCACTGCCGTGTTGGAAGCAGGTACGTGGAAGAAGCGGTGCGCCACTTTGGGCGCTGCGCCAGTGCCAGCTACGTCGCTCATCGCGCCACGGGCAATCAGCCACATCACCAGTTCGATGCCTTCGCTGCCCGCTTCGCGCACGTAGTCGATGTGGGGCATGGTGGACAGGTCCTTGGGGTCGGCAATCAGGCGGTCAAGGAAGGCGTTGTCCCACTCAGCGTTGATGAGGCCAGCGCGTGGGCCTTGGAGCTGGTGGCTCATGCCGCCTGTGCC
>JAHAYB010000235.1 GCA_018384835.1 Comamonas sp. | reverse complement strand
TGGCCGCATCGCCGAAACCGGTGGCCTGGAGCTAGCCCGCAGCATTGCCAAAACCGGCTTTACCCGCACCACCGCTTGACCCCGAGGAGGTGCTACCCCATGACTACCCTGAACACCCCGGCCAGTGCCCAACAGGCACGCGCCCAGCTTGAAAGCAGCGGCTGGATTGGCCGCAAGAACGAAGCCTTCCACCACCTACCCCCGCCCGCCCTGGCGCAGTGGCTGGCAGAAAACACCGCCGCCGCTACCGAAGCCACCATCACCACCAGCCCCGACTGGACGCTAACCGTGCAAGCCGGTGCCGACCAGGTACAACAGCAACAGCTCAATGCCTTAGACCCGCAAGAGCGCCATGCCCTGCTGGCCGACCTACCTGCTCCCAGTGGCGAAGCCGCCCCCTTTGCCTGGGCACACTTGGCGCTGTGCCGCCAAGGGCTGCGCGTGCAAGTAGCCGCCAGCCCTAATGCTGGTGACAAGCCCGTGCGCCTGCACCTGCACCACCTGGCGCAACTGGCCGTAGATGCCCCCCTGCTGGTACTAGAACTCGCCCCCGGCGCACGTTGCCTGCTGCTGCACACCCAAGCCCGCCAAGCCGACCTAACAAGCATTACGCAAAACCTGCACATGCACATCCGCCTGGGTGAAGGGGCGCTGCTGCAACACCTGCGCATTCACGAAGCACAGGCCGCTGACCAGTTGGCACACTTCCAGCATGTGCAAGTAGCGGCCAACGCCCAATACCACCAGGCCGTAGCCACCAATGGCTGTGCCTACCATGTGCAGCGCAGCGATATCGACCTGCAAGGCGAACATGCCCAAGTGCGCCACGCTGGCCTGCTGCTAACGGGCAGCGCCCAAATTGACCAGCAAATCTACACCCGCCACCTAGCGGCAGACACCCATAGCCACGTGCAAGTGCTGGGCTTGGGCGCAGGGCGTAGCCGCACCGTAGCCAACGCCTTTACCTATATTGCGCCTGGCGCACGTGATTCAGACGTACACCAGCGTCTGTGGGGCTTGGCCATTGACGGCCAGCCGCGCATGACGCTGCGCCCCCACCTGGAAATTTTGCACGACCAAGTCACCGCCGCCCACGGCGCAACCTGGGGCGCTTTGCCCGAAGATGCCCTGTTCTACGCCCAGCAACGCGGCCTGGATGCCGCTACCGCCCGTCGCCTGATTATTGAAGGCAAGGCACGTGCCCTGCTAGAACTGGCGCTGCCCAATACCGAGGGGGATGACGAAGCCAGCACCAGCGGCCTACTCAACCAATGGCTGGAAGGCGAGTGGCTGGCCGCCGCCATCCATCACCACCTCAGCGGCAGCGGAGCAGCCGTATGAGCAGCGCCGCCAACAACCCTAGCAACAGCACCGCAGCCACCGGCCTCAACCCCGGCCTGCTGCGCAGCCTGTTCCCGGTACTGCACCAGCAAGTCAAAGGCCAGCCCCTGGCCTATCTGGACAACGCCGCCACCACGCAAACCCCGCTGCCCGTGCAGCAGGCCATGCTCGATTTTGAGCAGCACCACCGCGCCAACATCCACCGAGGTGTTCACCTATTGAGCCAACGCGCCACCGATGCCTTTGATGCCGCACGCGCCACGCTCAAAGCCTTTGTCGGCGCATCCAGCCAGCAAGAGCTGGTATTTACCACCGGCACTACCGAGGCGCTGAACATGGTGGCGCAAGGCTTGTGGCTGGGCGGCAGCGGCCATGCCTGGCTGCGCCCTGGCGATGAAATCATCGTCAGCGGATTGGAGCACCACGCCAACCTCATCCCTTGGCAGCACGCCGCCCGCATGACCGGAGCCAAGCTGCGCATCCTCCTACCCGATGCCCAGGGGCAAGTCCACCTGGCTGACCTGCAAGCCCTCATCAGCGACAAAACCCGCGTCTTTGCCATCACCGCTGCGGCTAATGCCACGGGCGAGCGCCCACCGTATGAGGCCATGCTCACCCTGGCCAAGCAGGCTGGCGCTTTAACCGTGCTAGACGCTGCCCAAGCCGTAGGGCACACCATGCCTGCGCTGGCGGATTTGGACTGCGACTTCTGCGCTTTCTCGGGTCACAAAATGTACGGCCCCATGGGCACAGGCGCTTTGGTAGGGCAACGCGCCGCGCTAGAGCGCCTCTACCCCCTGCGCCTAGGCGGTGACATGGTGGAATGGGTGGAGTACGACAGCGCAGGCTATGCCGCCGTCCCCACCCGTCTGGAAGGCGGCACGCCCAACGTCACCGGCGCAGTCGGCCTGGCGGCAGCGGCAGACTTTATCGAGCACATTGGCCGCGCCCACATTGATGCCCATATCGCCCAACTACGCGCCCAGGCCGTGGCCGGGTTGCAAGCGCTAGAGGGCTTGACCCTCTACGCCCCCCATGCCAGTCATGCGGCGCTGGTCTCGTTTGTGGTGGACGATGTGCACCCCCACGACATTGGTACTTTGCTGGACGAGCGCGGCATTGCCGTGCGCACCGGCCACCACTGCGCCGAGCCGCTGCACAACCACCTGGGCAAGGGGCCGACCACCCGCGCTTCGTTTGCCCTGTACAACACTGAGGACGAAGTGCGCCGCCTGATTGACGGTGTCGCCCACGCCTTGCAAGTCATGCGCTAACCATGCGCCCCCAACCGACTAAGCCTAGCCACCGAAGTAACGCCACCGAAATAACGCCATGAGTTCTGCTGAAAACGACCTCTACCAAGAAGTAGTGCTGGAGCACAAACGTGCTCCGCGCAATTTTGGCCATCTGGAGCATCCCACCCACCAAGCCCGAGGCACTAACCCCTCTTGCGGCGACCGCGTGGCCGTGGAGCTGGCCATTGCCGACGACAAGGTGCAGGACATCCGCTTTAGCGGCCAGGGCTGCGCCATCTGCATGGCCTCCACCTCGATGATGACCGAGGCCGTCAAAGGCAAAGAAGTGGCGCTGGCGCAAGAACTGCAACAACACTTTCGCGCCGTACTCACCGGCGAGGCCGACCCGGAAGAAGCCCCCCTGGGCAAACTCGTCAGCCTGGCGGGCGTGCGCCAATACCCCAACCGCATCAAATGCGCCCTGCTGGGCTGGCACGCCTTGATGCACGCCATTGCTGACAACCAAGATGCCGCCAGCACCGAAGGCGCACAAGACCCCATCACGACACACTCCGCCCCACCCACTGGGAGCACCCAAGCATGATGAACCGCCGCCAACGCGAAGATGTCCTGGTGCGCCGCACCGTTACCGTAGAAACCGTGCCCAGCGGCCAGGCTTTTGAGCTGCACGAAGGCCAGCTAGCGCAAATCACCCAGGCACTGGGCGGCTCCTTCACCCTGGTGGTGGAGGGGCAGATGGTGCGCCTCAAAGGAGAAGATGCCGATGCCATCGGCAAAGAGCCGCCCGAGTCCATTGAAATCCCCAAAGATGTCAAGGTCGATGACGTAGAACCCCTGGTCTGGGACGTGCTGCGCACCTGCTACGACCCGGAAATCCCCGTCAACATCGTGGAGCTGGGGCTGATTTACCGCTGCCAGGTGGACCCCTTTGATGCCCATGGCGATGTGCGCGTCACCATCGACATGACGCTCACCGCCCCCGGCTGCGGTATGGGCGAGGCCATTGCCAACGAAGTCTGCGACAAAGTGCTGGCTCTGCCGCGTGTGCAAGATATCACCGTCAATCTGGTGTTCGACCCGCCCTGGAGCCGCGCCATGATGAGCGAGGAAGCCCAGTTGGCGCTGGGCTTGTAGGTTGCACTAGAGTAGCCAGCTCTATCACGGCAAGTTCAGTGTTAGCACCACCGGCGTATGGTCGCTGGGCTGTTTGTTTTTGCGTGGTGCGCGGTCAATATGGCAGGCTTGGGCATGGGGGCGCAGCGCATGGCTAATCAGGATGTGGTCAATGCGCAGCCCCCGGTTTTTTTGAAAGCCCAGCATCCGATAGTCCCACCAAGAAAAGCTGTTATCTGCCTGCTCAAACAGGCGAAAGCTGTCGTGCAAGCCCAAATCTAATAGCCCCTGGAAATGCGCCCGCTCCTCTGGCGTGTGGTGAATGCTGCCGCGCAAGCCCTCGGGGTCGTAGGAGTCGCGGTCTTCAGGTGCAACGTTAAAGTCGCCCATCAGCACGACATGCTGGTGGGCGGCGAGTTGCTCGCGCACCCATTGCGTCAGCGCCTGTAGCCATTGCAGCTTGTAGGCAAATTTGTCGCTACCCGGCGCTTGGCCATTGACAAAATAGGCGTTGATGAGGCGCACCTCGCCCAGCGCAGTCTCTAGGGTGGCGCTGATAACACGCGCCTGCTCATCGGCAAAACCGGGTAGATTGCGCACGATGTCGCGCATGGGGGGGCGCGATAGCAGCGCCACGCCGTTGTAGGTTTTTTGTCCAAAACAGGCGCTGTGGTAGCCCGCCGCCTCTAGCGCCATGTGCGGGAACTTGTCATCGGTAAGCTTAAGCTCTTGCAGCCCCAGCACCGCAACGGGGTTGGCGGCCAGCCAGTCCAGTACTTGGGGCAGGCGCACGTTCAGGGAGTTAACGTTCCAAGTGGCAATCTTCATTTTTTCTAAACTTCCTTCAAAAAAATTGGGCTGAATAACAAAAGCCGAATACTTTGGGAAAAGAGGGGCGAAACAGCCAATTAGAGCGCCGTTATAAACATAACCATGCCTGCGCCCCCGCGAGAAGGGCGTAAACACATTCCTAGTGCGCTACTGAAAAGTCTTTGAAAACCCCTCAATCCCTCAACGCCACCAGCGGATGCGAGTGCGCAGGCCAGGGGCTGTTAAAGAAGCTGCGCCACAGCGTCTCCTCCACGTCTTCGATGCGGGCGGGGTTCCAGCGTGGGCTTTGGTCTTTGTCGATGGCCAGGGCGCGGATGCCCTCCACGGTTTCGCTTTGGCCGGGGCGCAGGAAGAAGCAGTTGCGAACCAGGTCGCGCTCCATGCGCAGCACCTCGGCCATACCCATGCTGCGGGCGCGGCGGATTTGCTCCAGCACAACGTGCAGCAGCAGGGGGGAGCGCTTGCGCAGCGCGGCGGCGGTGCTTTGCGCCCATTCGCTGCTATCGGCCTCCAGCGCCTGCATGATGGCGCTGATGCTCTCCAGCGCAAACACTTGGTTGATGGCGCTGGTGTCACGCGCAGCGGCAGGTGGGGTGCTGCGGCAACGTGCCTGGGCGTAGTCTTGTACGGCGCTGCTGCTGTTAAAGGGCTGGCGGCTTAGGTCATCCCACAGGCTGGCCTGCTCTTGGGCGGGTAGATAGGCATCCGCCAAGCCAAAGGCCATGGCCTCTGATGCGCCCAGGGTTTCACCGGCCAGACCCAGCCACTCGCCCACATGGCCGGGGCAGCGCGAGAGGAAGTAGCCGCCGCCCACATCGGGGAAGAGGCCAATCAGCGTCTCAGGCATGGCCAGCTTGGAATTGCCGGTGACGATGCGCAGGCTCGCCCCTTGGCTGATGCCCATGCCGCCGCCCATGACCACGCCGGCCATAAAGGCGATATAGGGCTTGGGGTAGCTAAAAATCAGGTGGTTGAGGGTGTATTCCTCAGTAAAGAAGTCATCTACCTGCGGATTGCCATCCAGCACAGCCTGGTGCAGAAAGCGAATGTCCCCGCCTGCGCAGAAATGACCAAACGGCCCTTCTTTGTTGCTGCCGCGAATGGCTACGGCCAGCACTTGGGGGTCATCGCGCCAGGCCAGCAGTTGTGCCAGCAGACCGCGCACCATGCCCAGAGACAGGGCGTTGAGCGCCTTGGGGCGGGTCAGGGTGATAAAGCCAACTTGGCCGCGTACTTCGCAATGCAGTTCGGGGGTGGTGCTCATGGGGGTGTTCTCCTAATCCAATCTTTGGCGCTGCGTAAGCCAATCAACGCAGCGCCTGCGCAGCACCATAGCGCAAGGCGGGTGCTGACAGGCGCTGAATTGTCGCTATAGCGGCAGAGAGTGACAGTTTTTTGTCTTAAAACGCCGCCAAATCCATCCCGCATACGCTTTCGCCGCCATGCAGTACGCAATCTGCCTGGGCGCTAACACGGGGCAGCAGATGCTCGGCATAGAACAGGGCGGTGGCAATTTTGGCCTGCATAAAGGCGCTGTCTTGACCGGCGGCCAGTTGTTGCTCGGCTACTAGCAGGGCGCGTGCCATTTGCCAGCCCGCCACCAGATTGCCCGTCAGCATCAGGTAGGGCACGCTGCCGGCGTACACCGCATTGGGCGCTGTTTTGGCTTGGTTGGCGATAAAGTCCACCACCTGCTCAAAGGCTTGGCGGGCGTGGCCAAGCTGGGCGGCGGTGCGGGTGGTGGCATTGCTGCCGCTGGCTTGCAGAGCGGCTTCGGTGGCGGCGATGTCGGCGGCTATGGCGCGGGCAGTTGCGCCTCCATCGCGGGCGGTTTTGCGCCCTACCAAGTCGTTGGCTTGAATGGCGGTCGTACCTTCGTAGATGGTCAGAATTTTGCTGTCGCGGTAATGCTGGGCTGCGCCGGTTTCTTCGATAAAGCCCATGCCGCCATGCACTTGCACGCCTAGGCTGGTGACTTCTTGGCTCATCTCGGTGCCAAAGCCTTTGACCAACGGAACCAGAAATTCATACAAAGTGGCGCTGGCTTGGCGCTGTGCCTCGTCGGGGTGGTGGTGGGCGCGGTCAAAAGCACCAGCGGCTAGGCTGGCCGTGGCGCGGCAGCCTTCGGTGAGGGCGCGCATGGTCATCAACATACGGCGCACATCGGGGTGTTCGATGATGGCCACGCCCTGCTTGCTGCTGCCATCAACGGGGCGGCTTTGCACGCGCTCGCGGGCGTACTGCACGGCTTGCTGGTAAGAGCGCTCGGCCACCGCCACACCTTGCAGGCCAACGGCGTAACGGGCGGCGTTCATCATGATGAACATGTATTCCAGCCCACGGTTTTCCTCCCCGACCAGATAGCCGATAGCGCCACCGTTATCGCCAAATTGCAGCACGGCGGTAGGGCTGGCCTTGATGCCCAGTTTGTGCTCGATGCTGACGCAATCCACATCATTACGTGTACCCAAGCTGCCATCGGCATTGAGCAGAAATTTAGGAACCACAAACAGGCTGATGCCCTTCACCCCCTCGGGCGCACCATCAACCCGCGCCAGCACCAGGTGGATGATGTTCTCAGCCATATCGTGCTCGCCGTAGGTGATGAAGATTTTGGTGCCGCTGACTTTGTAGCTGCCATCGGCTTGGGGGCTGGCCTTGCTGCGCACTTGCGACAGGTCAGAGCCGGCTTGCGGCTCGGTCAGGTTCATCGTGCCCGTCCATTCGCCGCTGGTGAGTTTTTCCAGGTATTGGGTTTTGAGGGTATCGCTACCGGCGGTGAGCAGCGCTTCAATCGCCCCGTCGGTGAGCATGGGGCACAGGGCAAAGCTGAGGCTGGCGCTGTGCAGCATTTCATCGCAAGCTGCGCCTATGGTTTTGGGCAGACCTTGACCGCCCCAGTCGGCGCTGTGTTTCAGCCCTTGCCAGCCGCCTTGCACAAATTGTTCGTAAGCCTGTTTGAATCCGGGCGTGGTCGTAACGCTGCCGTTGGCAAAGCTGGAGGGCTGCTCATCCCCCACTTTGTTGAGCGGGGCAACCACTTCTTCGCAGAGCTTGGCGCATTCTTCCAGCACGGCGGCGGCAGTGTCCAAACCGGCATCTTCAAAGGCGGGGACGCTGCTGGCTAAGTGTGGCAAGTCAGCCAGATGCTCCATGGCAAACAGCATGTCTTTGACGGGGGCGGAAAAGGTCATGGGGGGAAACTCCAAAAATCAAGGTGGAAATGGAAGTGTGTGAAGGGTGGGTAGATGGGGATAGTTTACGGGGTGCTGCTTGCCAATAAGTATTTGGCAATGTACAGTAATGCGTACATATAAGGAGTACCCACATGGATGTCATGACCTACACCAGTGTTCGCGCAAACCTTGCCAGTACGATGGATCGGGTTTGCAACGACCACGAAGCTTTAATTATCACTCGCAGCGGCGAACAGTCCGTTGTAATGCTTTCGCTCGAAGACTACAAAGCGCTTGAGGAAACAGCCTACCTCTTGCGCACGCCCGCCAATGCCAAGCGTCTTCTTTCGGCAGCCGCGCAACTGAACGCTGGCAAAGGCGTTGAACGAGAGCTGGCAAAGTGAAGCTGATTTTTGCGGACGAGGCATGGGATGATTACCTCTACTGGCAAAAGCACGACAAGCGCATGCTTGATCGGATAAACAAGTTGATTCGTGAAACCCAGCGCGAACCATTTTCCGGCGTGGGAAAGCCGGAGGCTCTCAAACACGCACTATCAGGCTTTTGGTCGCGCCGTATCACAAGTGAGCACCGCATGGTTTACCGTGTTGAGGGTGATGCGCTGCTAATTGCTCAGTTGCGTTTTCATTGTTGAGATAACCAACGCCATGGGTTAAGCCGCCGCGCCATGTCACCCGTCCAGCTCCGTAGATAACCAAGCGCTTTGGCAATAAAGGCCGCATCTCCATCCGCTTCTTCTAGGCAAGCGTCAAAATAAGCCGCCATTTCTTCTGGGGTTCTGAGGTGCTCTACAACGTCATAGCGAGTGGTAGTGGTCTTGGTCATAGCGGCTACTCCGAAAGGTTTCGCGCGAGGTATCGATCCACTGGGCAAAAGTCTCTGTTTTCCGAAGTTCAATTATGGAGTGACTGTGGTCGTGTGGCTACATATTGTCAATCGTGACCGCAATGTTGAAAGGAGCCTAGCGCCCAAGATAAGCCCACCGCCGTAGGCGAGTCGGCTTGAGCGCAGAGTTAGGCATACCTCTTGGAGCCAGACACCAAGGGAAATTTCTCTGGAGAACGTAAAGAATCGACGGACAAATCTATATCCAACCGAGGCCAATACAGATGGTTTTCCGTAGGGCGCTCAAGCGTTGTAATCTGCTCGACCGTCGCACTCTTGAACCAAGGGAAACTGGCATAAGGCACAGGCAATTCTTCATTGTCCAGCAGTACCCAGAATCCGTGAGTTGAGATGTTGGTGACTTCAGCTTCCAAAGTGATGATGCCAGGCATCTTCGATCTCCTGCAAATGCGCGGTGACAACGGCCTGCGCTTGCCGTACTTGGGTAGGCGACAACCCCATGTTGACAGCCAAGTGAATCTGCGGTGAGAGCCAGAACTTTGCCTCTCCGTCAGGGTGGGCAATATGCACATGGATACGTTCTTCCTCGCGGGAGAAGAAGAACAGCCGGAACTGACCATCTCGGGCAATTGTTGGAGCCATGATCGTACTGTATCCGATGAGGTCGATTGTGTGCGGCCTAACG
>JAHAYB010000218.1 GCA_018384835.1 Comamonas sp. | reverse complement strand
TGGTAGAAGAAGAAGTGCTGCGCTTTTGCGAAGGCAAAAAAGCCGTGCTGATGATTGAGGAAGGCCAGCCCGAGTTCCTGGAGCAGAACCTGCACGCCATCTTGCGCCGCAACGGTCTGGATACCCAGGTGCATGGCAAGGACCTGCTGCCCATGGGCGGCGACTACACCGTGGCCGTGCTGGAAAAAGGCTTGCATGACTTTGTGAAAAAGCACGCCCCAGCGGCTTTGGGTCTGCCTGTGGGCATCAGCATTTCGCGCAGCAAAGCAGCTAGCAAAACTGCCGATAACAAAACGGAAGCCGTGGCTGCTGAAGCCACCGAAGCGATAGAAGCCGCCATCCAGCACCCCACCGCTGAAGCGATTGTGGTGGAGACAGATGTTGCCAGCAGCAATGCCCTGGTTCCCGCCCCTGTTAGCCCCGCTGTTGGCTCCATTACCACCAGCAACGGTGCGCCCTTGCTGCCGCCGCGCCCGCCGGGGCTGTGCGTGGGCTGCCCAGAGCGGCCTATCTTCTCCTCCTTCAAGCTGGTGGAGCAAGAGCTGGGGATGCACCACGTCTCTGCCGACATTGGCTGCCACCTGTTCTCCATCATGCCGCCCTTCAACCTGGGGGCGACCACCATGGGCTATGGCCTGGGGGCATCCAGCGCCTCGGCCTTTGCTGCGCACACCCAACTGGGGGCAGGCAAAAAGGCCGTGGCCTTTATGGGCGATGGCGGCTTTTGGCACAACGGCCTGACCTCGGGCATTGCCAACGCGGTGTTCAACAAGCAAGACAACGTGTTTGTGATTGTGGACAACAACTACTCCGCCGCCACGGGGGGGCAGGATATTCCATCGTCACGCGCCATCAACCCCAATCGCAGCACCATGCACCCCATTGAGCAGGCCGTGCGCGGCGTGGGGGTGGAATGGGTGCGCACCGTCACCCGCACCTATGACGTGGCCGCCATGCGCAAGGCGCTACACGCTGCCCTGGTCAGCAAAGAGCCTGGCCCCAAGGTGGTGATTGCGCAAAGCGAATGTATGCTCAACCGCCAGCGCCGCGAAAAGCCTGCCACGGCCAAGGCCATCAAATCCGGCCTGCGGGTGGTGAAAGAGCGCTTTGGCGTAGATTCCTCGGTGTGCTCCGGCGACCACGCTTGTATGCGCGTCTCGGGCTGCCCCAGCCTGACGCTGGCACCCAGCGGCGATGCCCTCAAGCCCGACCCGGTCGCCAGCGTGGATGAGCATTGCGTCGCCTGCGGCCACTGCGGCGAGGTGGCAGATTCCGCCATCCTCTGCCCCTCGTTCTACAAGGCGCACAAAGTCAACAACCCCACGGGCGCTGAAAAATGGCTGGCCGGACTGCGCCGCCAAATGGTGGGCTGGCTGCAAAAACGCCAATCGCGTGAGCGCAGCACCCGCGCCCTGTATGCAGAATAAATTGAGCGAAGTGTGAATGCCATGACAACAGCTAAAACTACCCAAGCCACCCTAACCACCGCTCCCCAGCCGCGCCGCATCAATATCGCCATCTTGGCTCTGGGTGGCCAGGGCGGCGGCGTACTGGTTGATTGGATAGTCAACCTGGCCGAGCAAGCGGGCTGGACAGCGCAATCCACCTCGGTAGCCGGCGTAGCGCAGCGCACCGGTGCCACCATCTACTACGTGGAAATGGTCGAGCCGACCCCCGGCCAAGCCCCCATCCTGGCGCTGATGCCCGTGCCCGGCGATGTGGATGTGCTGATAGCCGCCGAGTTGATGGAAGCCGGCCGCTCCGTAGAGCGCGGCTTTATCACCCCCGACCGCACCACAGTGATTACCAGCAGCCACCGCACCTTCTCAGTGCAGGAAAAAATGGTGCCGGGCAACGGCATAGCCGACAGCGCCGCCGTGCTGGATTTGGTGCAAAGCCACGCCCGCCACCTGGTGATTGACGACATGCAAGCCCTGGCCGTGCAGCATGGCAGCGTGATTTCTTCCAGCCTGTTTGGCGCTTTGGCCGGTAGCGGCGTACTGCCCTTTGCCATCGCCGACTTTGAAGCCGTGGTCGAGCGCAGCGGCAAAGGCGTGCAAGCCAGCCTGGCCGCCATGCGCGCCGCCATTGCCCTGGCGCAAAAGAACGCCCCCATCCCCGAGCTGCCCAGCAACCCCATGGAGACCGCCGCCCGCCCCCTGCCCGAGCGTGCAGCCAGCGGCCAGTTGCAGCCCCTGCTAGACCGCATCCGCGCCGACTTTCCCCGCCCCGCCTGGAACTGGCTGGGCGAAGGCTTGGCGCGAGTCGTCGATTACCAAGACATTGCCTATGGCAAGGAATACCTTGACCGCGTTGCCCAAGTGCTGCAAGCCGACAGCATGGACATGGCCGCCCAAGCCGCCGAAGGCAGCAGCAGCGCCGAGCTAGCCATAGAAGCCGCCCGCTGGATTGCTGTCGCCATGAGCTATGACGACGTGATTCGCGTGGCCGACCTCAAAACCCGCAGCGAGCGCTTTGCCCGCGTGCGCGGCGAAGTAGGCGCTAAAGAAGGCGACATCGTGGGCACGGAAGAATTCTTCCACCCCCGCCTGGAAGAAGCGCTGGGAACCCTGCCCAGTGGCTTGGCCGACTGGATTGACCGCTCCCACGGCATCAAATCCTGGCTGACCCCGCGCCTGAGCCAGGGGCGACGTGTGCGCACCCACACCGTGAGCGGCCACTTGCAACTGCGCTTTCTGGCCGGTATGCGCCGCTGGCGGCGCAGCAGCCGCCGCCATGCAGAAGAGCTGGCGCACATCAATAGCTGGCTGGATTTGGTGGTTGGCCTGGTTCCCCACGATAAAGCCCTGGCCATTGAGCTGCTGCGCTGCCGCCGCCTGGTCAAAGGCTATAGCGACACCCACGCCCGTGGCAGCAGCCGCTTTGACCGCCTGCAACGCGCCGCCCGCGAGCTGCAAGGCCGCCCCCAGGCCGCCCAGGCACTAAGCAGCCTGCGCCAAGCCGCCTTGAGCGATGCCCAAGGCAAGGCTCTGGCCGCCCAACTACAAAGCCTGCAACTGCTGCCTTAAAGCGTGTTCACCGAATAGCCCACAGCGCCAAGCCCTGCACCCCAGCCCCATGAATGCACTGCTTGCCCCCCGCCAAACGCTGCAAAAAGCCCCGTATTGGGGAAAACCTCAAAAGGGGTTTTCCCGCAATCACGGGGCTTTTCTGCACTTTGCTGATAGTGGCTGCACTTTCCTGATAGTGCAGTGCTGGGCGGCGGCGTATCGTTACCTCCAGCAACTATGCGTGGTGCATAGCTGCCATTGCAACCAAAAATTGACTGGAGACACGCCCCATGGCGCAACAACATACCTTCCTCACCCACGACCGCTTCTTGCTGGGCACTTTTGCCTCCAACTGCTCGGGTGGCATGACCGTATCCAAACTGCCCGACCGCTGGGAAGCCACCTGGGAGAACAACCTCAAGCTGGGCAAGCTGCTGGACGAGGCGGGCATGGACTTCATGCTGCCCATTGCCCGCTGGATTGGCTACGGTGGCGAAACCGACTTTCACGGCACGGTGCTAGAGACCATGACCTGGGCGGCTGCCCTGCTGGCCAACACCAAGAATCTGACCGTCTTTGCCACCATCCACACGGTTGCCAACCACCCTATGGCCATTGCCAAGCAGATTGCCACCCTATCCGAAATGAGCGGCGGGCGTGTGGGGCTGAACATTGTGGCGGGCTGGAACAAGCCCGAATACGATGCCCTGGGTCTGACCTTGCCCGAAGACCACGAAACCCGCTACGGCTACGCGCAAGAGTGGTTCGACTTCATCAAACGCCTGTGGAACGAGGAAGAGCCTTTCAACTTCGACGGCAAATACTTCAAAACCACGCGCAGCTATGGCCGCCCACGCCCCGTACTGCCCCCACCCATCTACAACGCAGCAGGCTCGGGATTGGGACGCGAATTTGCCATGCGCAATGCCAACTTCCTGTTCACCCCCGCTATCGACCTGGAGCGCTCGAAAGAGGAAGTCGCCCAGCTCAAAGAACAAGCCAAAGCGGGCGGGCGCGATGTGGGTGTGCTGACCTTCTCGCACGTAGTCTGCCGCCCCACCGAGGACGAGGCCAAGGCCGAACTCAAGCGCCAACTGGACAACGCCGACTGGGGCGCGGTGGACAACTTGGTGAAACTGCAATTTGCCCACGCCCACAGCTTCCCGCACGACCTGCTGGCGCTGATTCGCGAGCGCATGGCCACAGGCCACGGCGGTTTCCCGCTGGTGGGCACGCCCGACCAGGTGGCCGATGGCATTGCTGCCCTACACGAGGCAGGCTTCCGTGGCACCACGCTGTCCTTCTTCCACTACGCCAACGAGTTCCCCTACTTCCGCGACGAAGTGCTGCCCCGCTTGGCAGCGCGTGGCATCCGTTAACGTTAAGCTACGCCGGTTATGGATACAGCTACCGCCTTCCCCCCCGTTATTCCCGTTATCCCTGTGACTTCCGCTCCCCCCGCACCATCTGCCCTGCCTGCGCAAGCCATAGGCGGCCAGGGCGACGGCAATATCAGCGACCTGTTTCGCCAAGCCTTTCGCCGCAACGCGGGGGCGGTGTGGGCGGTCACAGCAGCGCACAACGGCCAGCGCAGCGGCTTGGCTGCTACCTCGGTAGTGTCCCTGTCTGCCGACCCTGCCGAGCTGATGGTGTCGGTGCAAGCAGGCTCTTCCAGCCTGCCGCTGATACAGGCTGCCGGGCGCTTTGGGGTAAACCTGCTGGGGCAGCAACACCAGGCGGTGGCCAATCGCTTTGCCGGGCGCGATGGCTGCCAGGGCGATGCACGCTACGCCGATGCGCCCTGGCAAGCCACTGCCGATGGGGTCTGGCTACTGCAAGACGCGCTGGCCGCCCTGGCCTGCGAAGTCAGCGAGCTGATACTGCGCGACCAGCACGCCCTAGTTATTGGCCGCATCACGGCGGCACACCTGCCCACGGCAGCCAGCGCACCCGCCTTGATTTACACCCACGGTCGCTACACCACCGCACTTTAACAACCCCTGCGGGGCGGCCTCTGGAGGGTCGCTTCGCATGAGTTTTTCCCCACTCCCCCCTAAAAAAGCATTGGCTGCCCCACTGGCAGCCTTTCCGCATTTGCTCTCGCAAGACCTGGATGAAGTGCGCCAACAAGGGGCGCGGGTCTTTTGCGCCCATGAGCTGCACGTGGTGGGCAAGCAGCAGCGCCTGAATACCCAGCTCTACTACCGCCCGCTGCGCCATATCGGACTGGGGCGTTTGTCCTATGGCGCAACCGTGGATATTGACCCCGGAGCGCTAGACAACTTCTACCTGCTGCAATGGCCACTGCGCGGCACAGAAACCATCCACACCAGCCAGGCGCTGGTGCAGTCCTCGCCCGCTACTGGCTCCCTCATCAACCCAGGCCAGCGCTTTCACATGCGCCACGCGGCAGATTCTGAAAAGCTGTTTGTGCGCATCGACCGCCAAGCGCTAGAGCGCCTGGCCAGCCAATGGCAGCCCGAGCTAGAAGGCATGGGCTTGCAGTTTGCCCCCGCCCTGCCCTTGAGCACCCCCGCCCTGGCATCGCTGCGCAATATGCTGGACTGGCTGTTTCGCGAAGCCACCGACGGCGCTTTGCTAGAGCAGCCCCTGCTGGCCGCCCAGTTGGAGGAAACCCTGCTACTCACCCTGCTGCAAGTGCAGCCTTATCAGGCCGATAGGCAGGCAGCAGCGCTGCGCCGCCCCGCGCAGTCAGCCACAGCCGCCGCCCCCGCATTTGTGCTACGTGCTGAAGAGTACATGGCCACCCAGACGCACGAGGCATTGACCGTCAGCCACATTGCCCAGCAAGCCGGGGTGAGTACGCGCAGCCTGTACGCCGGTTTTCAAAAACACCGTGGCTACTCCCCGATGGACTACCTGCGCCAACTGCGCCTGAGCCGCGTCCATGCCGACCTCTGCCACCCCGCCAGCGCCCATACCAGCGTGACCGATGTGGCCCTGCGCTGGGGCTTTGGCCACATGGGGCAGTTCTCAGCCGCCTATAAGCAGCGCTTTGGCGAGCTGCCCTCGCACACACTGCGGCGTGCTTTGGCTTAGCACGTGGTGTTGATGCTGCACCTACGCTCAATGTAGCTGGCACAGCGCACTATCAAAGCACCATCAAAACTGCTCCCCATCCACATAGAACCAGCGCGGCAGGTCGGTTTGCTCTGCTGCCCGGTCAGCGCTGGCGGCTTGGCGCACAAAGCGGCTGCGCTCATGCAGGCGCACCGCCCGGCCTTGCAGGCGATAGCGGGCGATGAACTCCACCTCGGCGCTGTCCGCCCCCGTGCTGGCGCAGGCTTTGACTTGCAGCCCCAGCCATTGGGCGGCAGGGTCAAAATCCAGGTCTGCCGGGCGGGTGCTGGGATGCCAAGTCGCCAGCAAATACGCCGCATCGGCACGAACAAAAGCGCTGTAGCGCGAGCGCATCAGGCTCTGGGCATCGGGCGCGGGCTGGGTAGCGAAATGCGCAATAAAGCGGCCACAGCAATTGGTATAGCTCAAGGGCTGGCCTTTGGCGCTGGTGCGGCCACAGGGGCAGGCGGGGTAAGGGGTAGGGGTGCGTGACATGGCTGGATTTTTACGCTTTTTGCACGCGCTTTGTTGCTTCGCCTGCCCAATGCGCAAAGCTAAGGGGAAACCAGCACAGCGCCAGCCTGCACGACGTTAACGTTAACGTCAATAATCATGGCATGAAACCTGCATACAAGACAGCGGCTGAATACAGCATCAGCGACCTGGCCAAGGAATTTGACCTGACCACTCGCGCCATTCGCTTTTATGAAGATATGGGGCTGCTCCAGCCCCGGCGCGAGGGCGCAGGCGGGCGCACCCGCGTTTATAGCAACCGCGACCGCACGCGGCTCAAGCTCACCTTACGCGCCAAGCGCCTGGGGCTGTCGCTCAACGAAGCCAAAGAAATCATCGAGCTGTACGACAGCCCCCGCGACTCGGGCGTGCAACTGGAAAAATTTCTGCAAGTACTTGCCGGCCACCGCCAGCAATTGGAGTCGCGCATGGCCGACCTGCAAATCACCCTGGACGAGGTGCGCAGCCAGGAAAAAGAAGCGCAAGCCCTGCTAGACAAGCTACAAAGCAAAGCCGCTAGCAAGGCGGCTCGCAAAGTAGCAGGCAAAAGCGCCAGCCCACGCCCAGCCCAGCCCACCGAATCCAGCGAGGGCACATAATCTGCCATTGCCGTAGTTGACGTTAACGTAAAGGTCAATAAAAATACGCCCCAGATAAGCGGTAGCAAACACCGTTAAAACCAACAAGGAGAACCCCATGACCCCATTGGACGCAGCGCAGATTGAGCGCATCCGCACCAGCTTTGCCCAGCAAGGCGCAATGCACACCCTGGGTGCAGAGCTCACGCGCATCGAGCATGGCGCGGTGGATTTGTGCTTTGACTGGGCAGAGCCGCTCACCCAGCAGCACGGCTTTATCCACGCGGGAATGATGTCCACCGCGCTGGACTCGGCCTGCGGCTATGCGGGCTTTAGCGTCATGCCTGCTGAGGCGGGGGTGCTCTCTATCGAATTCAAAATCAATCTGCTTGCGCCTGCCAAGGGCCAGCGCTTTCGCTGCGAAGGGCGGGTGCTTAAACCTGGGCGCACCGTGGTCGTGACTGAGGGCAAAGCCTTCGCCATTGACAACGGCCAGGAAAAACTGGTGGCCAGCATGAACTGCACCCTGATGGCGATTTACGACCGCCCCGGCATCTCTGGGCGCTAAAACACGTTCTAATTTTTATTCCAACCTCCCACACCTCAACGAAGGAGCCTCCCCATGACCAACCTCCCCGGCCTGAACTTCCAACTCGGCGAAGACATTGATGCCCTGCGCGATGCCGTGCGTGACTTTGCCCAAGCAGAGATTGCCCCCCGCGCTACTGAAATCGACCACAGCGACCTCTTCCCCGCCGACCTGTGGCAAAAAATGGGCGACCTAGGCGTGCTGGGCATCACCGTCGGCGAGCAATACGGCGGCGCAGACATGGGCTACCTGGCGCACATGGTGGCGATGGAAGAAATCTCCCGCGCCAGCGCCTCGGTGGGCTTGTCTTACGGGGCGCACTCCAACCTGTGCGTCAACCAAATCAACCGCAACGGCAACGAAGCGCAAAAAGCCAAATACCTGCCCAAGCTGATTTCTGGCGAGCACGTTGGCGCATTGGCCATGAGCGAGCCAGGCGCAGGCTCTGACGTGATTAGCATGAAGCTACGCGCCGAAGACAAGGGCGGCTACTACCT
>JAHAYB010000215.1 GCA_018384835.1 Comamonas sp. | reverse complement strand
ATCAACCAACTCCAAAACCAATACAAGTTGGACAGGGAAGAATTCAAGCGCCTCAACGCCGAAGCGGCGGCAGCAGGCTTGGAGAAGGTGAAAAGCCAAAGGGACTACCAAGACCTGAAGGTCGAGCATGAGGCGGCTTTGGCCAATCTGACCAAAGCCCAAACCGAAGCCGACAAAGTGCCCGCACTGCAGGAGCAGGTCAGGGCTGCGCAGGAGCAGGTGCAGAAAACCACCGAAAAATTGGATGTTCTGACCAAGAAACACACGACGTTTAAAGAAAAAGCTCAGGGAGTGGTGGGGGAGCAAAACCAAAAAATTGCAGGACTGATCGGCGAGCTGGAAGAGGCTAAAAAACCTGTTTTGCACCAGCCAGCCCCTCGGATTCCTCAACCCAATCTCCCAACAACTGCTTCAAGACCCCTAGAAGCCTCCAAAACGGCGAAAGAACCTCCAAAGCCACAGGAAGCACCAGTTCCAGAAAAAACGCCCAGAGAGGTCTTTCTGGCCCTCTACGGCCATCTGAAAACCGTGCTTGTGGGACTTATCGACGGCATGAGGCTCGATGCAGTCGAAGGGCGACTCGGGTTGTTTAGCAGCAACAGTCGATCTGGGCCAAGAGTGCAGGTGCTGTGCGATGTGCCAGAGAACAAAGTGATGCCAAAAATCGGAGAGGTTTTTGACTCCAGAGCTATTCCTGGCAGAGGGAGAGGCGGGATTGGGGACTGATTGCCAAAACGCTCAAAGCCAGGGGTCTGAGGTGCAGTGGAACGGGAAACCGGGTTAAGCGGTCAATTTAAGTAGTCAAATGAATTGTGGGCTTGTGGTCAGCGGGGTGTCTGAGATTTTCCGCGCCATGAATACCAAAACGGCAGAGCACGCCGCTTTGGAGCCGCGCCTTCCCAATTGGGTCAATGGCTTTCCTTATATGAACGGCGGGCTGTTTTCCGGCAGCACCGAGGTGCCGCACTTTACCCGCATGGCCCGCACCTATTTGCAGCATGCAGGCACTTTGAACTGGCGCCATATCAACCCCGACATCTTCGTCGGCAGCATAATTCAGGCGGTGGCCGACGACGAAGAGGCTTCCACACCAGCAGCGTATCAATATCCCGCAGGACTTTGAGGCAAGCAGTCAGGCCAGGCCGATCATCGTGCCGGCCAGAAGTCTGATCCTCGTAGATATGAGAAACACTCACCCTGGCACTGATGAGTGCATCGTGAATCGCCCCGGGTTTGAACTAACCCCTTGAAGTTTGTCCAATTTCTGGGGGTCAGTTCACTTTGAGGAAGCATTTTTCTCTGAGAGGATTGAACTATGAACAAGCCCAACAAGTTCTCGCCCGAGGTCCGCGAGCGGGCTGTGACCACGGTGATGGCCTTGGGATTGCGGACGACCTCATCGGCAAGCTGCGACGAGTGCCCTAATCGTCCATTTTTGACCCACTTCAGTCTTTCGCTCCTGGCACCTGACCGGCTGCTTTGCAGCGATAGCGGACTGTCGGCAGCGTGGGGGCAAATTGCCAATATTGGAGCCATAGCAGTCATCTGCCCCTCAGGGAATGCTTCCGTCGGTGCGCAGCCTCATCGAGTACCTGGTTGCCCATCTGCCGCCAGCCATCCAGGAAGCGCGACCCTGAGGTCCGCACTCATCCTCTGGCCGCATCGCTGCGTTGACTCAACCGCTCCTGCAGGAACTCGATAAAGCGCTGCACTTTGGCCGGCAGCAAGCGTGTCTCCGTCAGCGCATAGACCGGCGTCGGCTTGCCCTCCCACTCTGGCAGAATCCGCTGCAGGCGTCCTGCGGCCACATCTTCTGCCACGATTTCCACGGGCAGAAGAACGATGCCCATGTCCAGTGTGGCCAAGCGGCGGAACATCCCAACGCTGTTGACCAGGAACCGCCCACCCACGTCCACCTGGACAGTTTCTCCTGCCCTGTGCAGTTCCCACTTCGCGGCCTTGGCAAACCCGAGGCATTCATGCTGAGACAGCTCTGACGGATGCTGAGGAGCGCTGGATACTTTCAGGTAGCCCGGCGACGCATAGGCCTGTACCGAAAGGCGAGCCAGCAGCCGGGCAATCAGATTCGAGTCGCTTTGCTCCCCCATGCGGATGGCCACATCAAAGGGCTCTGCGACCAAATCCACCCGCCTCGGCGTGAGGTCGAAATCGAAGGTGATGCCGGGGTAGCGGCGCGCGAATTCCGCCACCAGCGGGGCCATGTAAATGGTGGCGAAGTCGACCGGTAGCGACGCGCGCAGCAATCCGCTGGGCTGCGCAAGCATCTCGCCCAATTGCTCGTGCGCGATACGGGCCTCGTCCACGATGCGCCGGCTGCGCTCGTAGTACAGCTGCCCAGCTTCCGTAAGTTCCACCTTGCGCGTCGTGCGATGCAGCAGCCGCAGGCCAATGGCCTTCTCCAGGGCGCTGATGCGGCGCGACAGGGTTGAGTTCGGCACCCCCGTCACGTCGGCCGCCCCCCTGAAGCTGCGTGCGTGCGCCACCTCCACGAAGAGCGCCATGTCATTCAACAGCTCCATTCTGATTGCTCCATTTATGAATCAATGTTTGCCATTTTCATATATTTATCTCTTTGAAGGAATAATAAAAAATACCGACATCGCATTCACAGGAGAGATTCGATGTCCAAAGGAACTGCAGTTATCACCGGCGCCGCCAACGGTATCGGCCAAGCCTACGCACAGCGTCTGGCTGCCGACGGCTTCGACATTGCCGTCGCAGACGTGGTCGATGCATCCACAACCAAGGCCCTGATTGAAGCCACGGGTCGCAAGTTCTTCTCGGCTCTTGTGGACGTGACGTCGCCTGAATCCACACTCCAGTTCGCGGCTGACGTCGCGGCCAACCTGCCACCCGTCGTGGCCTTGGTGAACAACGCAGGCATCTACCCCTGGAAGTCCTTTGCTGACACGGATTACGCACTGTGGCGCAAGGTGCTGAGCGTGAACCTCGACGGTGCGTTCCTCATGAGCAAGGCGTTCATTCCCGGCATGAAGGAGCGCAATCTTGGTCGAATCGTCAACGTAGCCAGCAGCACCCTTTGGCTGAACGTCCCCGACATGTCTGCCTACATCGCCAGCAAGGGCGGTGTCATCGGTCTCACCCGCGCGCTGGCCAGCGAGTTCGGCGCCTCGGGTATCACAGCCAACGCCATCGCTCCCGGCCTGACGAACAGATAGTCTATGAGTGACACGAATGAGGAAATTTTCGACTTCCTCCAGAAGATGCAAGACATTCCCCGCGCGATGGAACCCAAGGACCTGGTTTGAGTCGTCTATTTCCTGTGTTCCCCGTACTC
>JAHAYB010000187.1 GCA_018384835.1 Comamonas sp. | reverse complement strand
ACTTCAATGAAAGCTTCGAACAGCTTGGGAGTAACCATGTAGAAAGCGGGACGGTTGTGGTTAAGCACGGCCACCGGTTTTTCTCCGGCGGCGCGCAGCACTTGGGCAGGGTTTCGCTTGAAGTCGGACATGCTGACCGACAAGTCTGCGTAGATGGCATCCATGGGGTGTCCTTGCTTAAATTAACGCTAAATACAGAGCTAATTATGGCTCTTTTTTGTAAGCCTGTCCAAGATGAGGCTTATGACGCAGCAGCTTAGGCAAGCGTCCATGGCCTTTGAGCACGCGGCAAAGCTGGAGCAGCACCTAGCGGATTTGCAAGCCCGGTAGCTCGGCGTAATCCGCTTAGAAAGGCGCTCGATCTGAAGTGAGATCGGGCGCCTTTCTAATGCCCGAAAAACGCGAGTTTGGTTACTGGTGAATGATTTTTGAAAAATAATGTAACAGAGGCCTTTTGACTTAGTAGCTTTTCCCTATACCGGTCAGATCGAACGACCCAACGCACGTTCTTTTCGACAGCCAACAGGACTGTCGGGCGCCTTGCCCTACATGCGTGGGGAGGCACATAACCATGAAGGTTCACATTACTGAGTTCGCTCTCAAGGGCATCAAAGTCCCAGAGAACAAAAAGTACCTGCGTATTTACGACACAGAGCAAACCGGCTTTGCAGTGCTCAAGACTCAAAAAGGAGCTATGAGCTACATACTGACTTACAAAGATGCTGAAGGTGTCCAGAGGCAAGAGAAGCTAGGGACGGTTGACGGCATGGCGGCTCAAGCGGCACGTACAGTGGCTAGATCCCGTTTGCAAGACATTCAGCAAAATATGGGGGTAAGTACCTTAAGAAAGCGTCGCAGCTTGGCCCCAGTCATGGATGAGTTTTTTAGGAATGTGTACATGCCGGAAATCAAAGTCGCCAATCGTTCAGCACACGG
Organism: Comamonas sp.; assembly: GCA_018384835.1. Taxonomy (GTDB): domain Bacteria; phylum Pseudomonadota; class Gammaproteobacteria; order Burkholderiales; family Burkholderiaceae_C; genus Comamonas. The sequence goes on along the minus strand of JAHAYB010000187.1, from coordinate 2,853 downwards.
CAGCGAGTCTTACTATCGCAACCATGTGCAAGCTGTCTTTGGGCGTCGGCGTATGGATGAAGTCAGCGTAGATGACATGCGAGAGTTCTATGCGAGCCTGAAAAACAAGGAAGTTGCAGGAGGCCGCTGGGCTGCGAAGGCAGGAGAAAAGCTCTCTGAAGGCTCCGTAAAGCGCATCATGATTTTGGTGCGCCACATCTACAACGTGGCAATCCGAGACCAGCGCAATGTGGTCAAAGAAAACCCGACAGCAGGTATTCGCCTGGTCACGCAACGCAAAATCAAAGGCAAGTTTTTGACTGTGATGCAACTCCGAGCACTGGTGCAGGCAGCTCAAGAGTCTGGCAACCCGGATCTGACAGGAATCATCAAGACCTTGGCTGGTACGGGGCTGAGACGTGAAAACGTCTTAGCCATGCGCTGGAAGTGGCTGGATTTGGAGCAAGGAACTTTGTGCGTACCGGCGGAGGCAGATAAAGCCAAGCATGGCTTTACGCTGTATTTGTCCTCGGGTGTGCTGGAGTTACTGCGAGCGAGGCGGGCCGCTTCAAGCGGCGGGGAGTGGGTGTTTGCCAACCCCGCAACGGGTAAGCCTTATTATTCTTGCCGCGCCGCTTGGGTCAAAACCTGTGAGCGTGCTGGTCTTACAGGCGTTCGCATGCATGACCTGCGCCATACGTTTGCATCATTGATGCTGGACAGTGGCGCAGACATTGTGGATGTGCAAAGGCAGCTGGCTCATACGCAAATCAAGACCACGGCCGTTTACCTGCATTTGCGGGAAGATCGCAAACGTGAGAAAGCCAACGCAGCAGAGCAAGCGAGTGGAATTTTTATGTGAGTACCTCAATGCATCCAATGCGTCCTCACCCCGCTTCGGCGGGGTTTTTTTATGGCCGCTGGCGACATGAAAACACCTGCTATGACTGGGTGAGCACATCGGCTGTATTTGAAGGCGACAGGTATCCTAAAGAATTGCTTGCGTGTGAACAAACGATTACACTAAGGCATGTACACGATTAAACGCATGCCTCAATTCGATGCATGGCTCAATGGCATCAAAGATGGGCTAACTCGTATTCGGCTTGCTAAACGCTTAGACAAAGCGCAGCGAGGGCTATTGGGTGATGTGGCACCGGTTGGTGAAGGTGTCAGTGAGATGCGCGAATTCTTTGGCCCAGGTTGGCGCATGTACTACGTGGAGCACAACGGCATGCTGATTGTGATGCTGGGCGGCGGCGATAAGTCCACGCAACAGGCAGACATTGCCTCGGCGATTGCCCTGTCCAAAACACTTGAGGAGTGATTGACCATGAACCGCAAAGTCAAAATCGCTGAACTGCCAGAATTCGACATGGCAGAGCTTCTGAAGACAGAAGAAGATATTGTCAACTACATCAATGTCGTTCTGGAAGAAAACGACATGGCGGAGCTTACCCACGCGTTGGGGGTGGTAGCACGTGCCCGAGGCATGAGCGCCGTGGCCGAACAATCAGGGCTGACACGTGAAGCGCTATATAAAGCATTGCGCCCAAGCTCCAAGCCACGCTTTGACACTATCCATCGCGTTTGCAATGCCTTGGGAGTAAAACTTGTTGCGCAGTCTGGCGCTGCTCCTGCCTAGGCTAGTGCTGGCCGAGTTCGACTGGTGTGAAAGGAACGATCCAAATAGGCACTGACATGCTGACATGCTGACACGCGAGCGAAACTAACACGTTCTCAAGGCAATGGACTGAGACAGCAAACAAGGCGTCTAAAGATGTCAGTTGAGTTACTGACATGCATTAAGTGGCTTCAAATTAGGTTAGTGGACTTGAGGGTTTTCATCGATAGTCTTCATGCTCACTACTGGTACGGACGCTGGCCCAGCCTTCACCGGTACTGCGGGCAACGACACTTTCAATGCCGATGTCGGCCTTCTGCTGAACGGAACGACCGGTGTCTTGATTCAAACCGATACCTTGCAGTCTGTTGACGTCCTGAAGGGCGGCGCTGGCATCGACACGTTGAACTTCACGACTGCAGGCGCGGTTGCGAACCCTTTGCCTACACTCGAAAGCATTGAAATCATCAATGCGAAGAGCTTGGCTGGCCTGACCCTCGACACCTCGGTGACATGTCCAAGTGTCCGAAGCACTATTCCATGCGTTAAATCACGCAAAATTTTTCGAAATCAGGTGCCAAAGTGCCCCTGAATAACGCTGATTCGTAAAACAAAATCCGTTTTCTATGCAGTCGCTGCTCGATTTGCTGGCATTGAGCGAGCCAAACCCTCCGATTAGTCGGACAGCGTAATTTCAGGTGGTTTATAGCTATCTTCTGATGTGATACCCCACAAGGAGACCATCAAGCATGCGAACCAACTGAGCAGATTTCGGGGGCGATTGAAAGATGTCGATGGGCGTGAGTCCTTGCCAAGCCTCAGCCGGTGTCAGGCCCCCTAGGTTTTGATGGGGGCGCACGTTGTTGAAAAAGTGACGGATTTCATCCAGCGCGTTTTGTAATCCGGCTGGGTTGTGAATGTTGATCTGCCGGATAAATGGCTTGATGTGGCCGAAGAAACTTTCGATGCGGCCGTTGCACCACGGCGCACAAACTGGGATGCGCTGGTGTCGAATGCCCACCAGTTTCAGGAACGTTTTAAATGCAGTGCTGCAGAACACGGTTTCGTTGTCAGTTCGAATGGCACGGGGTTTGCCATACTCACCAATAGCCAGGCATAAGTGGCCGATCAGTGTCCAACTGCGCTTGTTGGCTACGGCTGTCAACTTCGAGCAAATACGCGAGCCGTGATCGATGACACCAAACACCGGTTGTGGTGTGTCATGGTGGTCTCGCACAAACGTGAGATCA
>JAHAYB010000167.1 GCA_018384835.1 Comamonas sp. | reverse complement strand
GGTTTATCCCAGCAACATCCCCGCCCAGCAAGCCGTGCAAGCCTTGGCCGCCGCCCAGTCCGTGGCCGAGGGGCTGGATTACGTGGGCGTACTCTGCGTGGAGTTTTTTGTGCTGGAAGACGGCAGTCTGGTCGTCAACGAGATGGCTCCGCGCCCGCACAACAGCGGCCATTACAGCCAGAACGCTTGCGACATCTCACAATTTGAGCTGCAAGTGCGCTGCATGACCGGCCTGCCCTTGGTGCAGCCGCGCCAGCACAGCGCGGCCATCATGCTCAACCTGCTGGGCGATTTGTGGTTTGCCGCTGGTAGCAATGCTGCGCAAACACCCGCCTGGGACAAGGTGCTGGCTTTGCCCGGTGCGCATCTGCACCTCTACGGCAAAACCGAGGCCAAGCGCGGGCGCAAAATGGGGCATTTGAACATCACCGCCCCCACGCCTGAGCAGGCGCGAGCCGTGGCACTCAAAGCCGCCGCCATTTTGGGCATTGCCGCTTTTTAAGCATTCAAAGTTTAGAGTTTCAGAGACTGCGCCCCATGATTGTGGATGGTCAACACCCGGCGGCCATTGCCCAAGCCGCCCAAGCCCTGGCCGAGGGCAAGCTGCTCGGCCTGCCGACAGAAACCGTTTATGGCCTGGCCGCCAATGCCGACGATGAGCAAGCCGTGGCGCAGATTTTTGCTGCCAAGGGTCGCCCCAGCAACCACCCGCTGATTGTGCATATCGCCCACCACCGGGTGGAGCAGGCCGTGGCGCATTACGCCCAGGCCGTGCCGCTGTTTGCCCAGCAGTTGATGGATGCCTTCTGGCCTGGGGCGCTAACCTTGATTCTGCCGCGCCGCCCCCATGCCGCCGTCGCCAGTACCGGCGGGCAAGACAGCGTAGGGCTGCGCTGCCCTGCCCACCCCGTAGCGCAGGCGCTGCTAGAGGCTTGCCAGCAATTGCAGCCGCCCTACGCGCCTATCTGGGGCTTGTCCGCACCCAGCGCCAACCAGTTTGGCCGCATCAGCCCCACCACTGCCACCCATGTAGCCGGGGAATTTGGCGCTGACCTGCTGGTGCTGGACGGCGGCGCGTGCCAGGTAGGGATTGAATCCACCATCATCGACTGCACCCGTGATGTGCCGGTGCTCCTGCGCCCCGGCAGCATCAGCCGCAGCGCCATTGAGCAGGCTTGCGGCCTGGCTCCGCTGGATAAAGAGGCACTGGCCACACCTGCGCCCCGCGCCTCCGGCACGCTGCTGGCGCATTACGCGCCCAATGCCAAGCTGCGCTTGATGGCCGCCAGCCAGTTGCAAGCAGCGGTAGAGATGCTGGGCGCAGAGGCCAAAAACATTGCCATTTACCACCGCAGCCCGCTGCGCACCGCTACCAATGGCCTCATACTGCGCCCTATGCCCTCCGATGCCCACCAAGCCGCCCGCCAGCTATTTAGCGATTTACGCGCTATGGATGCCCTAGGCGTTGCCCTGATTTGGGTGGAAGCCCCGCCCAACGCCCCCGAATGGGAGGGGGTACGCGACCGCCTGCAACGGGCAGCAGCGGCGGGTTAGGGAAAATTGCCATTCAGTATTAGTATTGAAATGGCGCAGAGTAACTTGTAAAGTTTATGTCCAGCAAGCCCCACGATACCGGCTATAAAGAGCTATTTAGCCACCCTGAGTTTGTACGGGAGCTGATGCTGGGTTTTGTGCCTGCGCAAATATCGCAAATTCTGGATTATGATACGTTAAAATTACAGCCTGGCTATTATATCACCCCATTATTTCAGGAAAAAATAGAAGATTGCGTATGGTCTATTCAAATATTGCCCGATTTTTGCAAAGATGAAGCGTCTGAAATTTTTCTATTTATTTTACTAGAATTTCAAAGCCGTGATGATAAAACCATGCCATTGCGAATGCTGCATTATACCGCATCGTTTTATCATCAGTTGATTAAGGAAAAAGCACTTAACCTCAGAAAAGATAAATTACCCTTGGTATTTCCCTGTGTGCTTTATAATGGTGATGATGCTTGGAAAACACCTGTTAGTTTCCACAAGCTGCTGCCCACTACACCAAGTTTTCTGAAAAAATACCAGGTGCAACAAACCTATTTTTTAATTGATGAAAAGCGTTTAGATGCCCAAGCCCTAGAAGAAAATCCCTTCTTACTCAGTGGGGTTTTCAATATCGAACAAGCCGATGATGATGAAAGTGCCATCCAAGCCCTGACTTTGATTCAAAGAAAACTAGCCAGCTATCCAGCCCATCAAAGAGAGCGATTTGCCAAACTCATGAATCGCTGGGTGAAATTCTTTCTATTCAAAAGTGCCTTAGATATTGATTCTGAAAACATTGATTTTATGGAGGAGTCACCCATGAGTTTAAGAAAATATGTATTGCGCCAGCGTGAAGAAGGGCGAGAACAAGGCCGTTTGGAAGGTATGAGAGAGGCTATTATTAACCTGCATCGTAATATGAAGCTAGCCGCAGAGCAGATAGCGGCTGTTTTACAGTTACCCGTTGAAAAAGTAGAGCGTATTTTGGCAGAAAAAATGCAATAAAATTTATTTCTAACAAGCCCTACCCACACTCCAAATAAAAAAAATAGCAAGTTAAAAAATTTCTCAAATTGAATAAACGTATAAAAACTCAATATAAAAAAATAAAAAATTCAAAACAACTTCAATTTTTTTATATCGTCTTCGGGATATTTTTATTTTATCAAAAAAAAATCAGAAGAAAAAGTACTC
>JAHAYB010000165.1 GCA_018384835.1 Comamonas sp. | reverse complement strand
CGGCTCAGGTTGGCCGTCTCTTTGGCAAAGTCTGCATCCACAATGCGGCCACGCGCTGCCGAGATGTTCTCGTGCATACTGTCTAGGTTCTCAATCGTCTTTTCAAAGCGTGTTTGGATAGCACCCAGGTCAGCACGGGCAGCGTTGACTTTGTCAATAGCGCTATCAATGCGCTGGATGGCTTCCCACGCACCCACCTGAGTGGAGATGCTGATGTCGGTCAGGCCGGTGTAGAAGCCGTCTTCTTGCTCTTCATGGCCAGTCATCGTGATCTCTATCCCAAAGCCCTCAATAGTGGCTTCGCTCTCAATACCATCTTCGCTATTGGGGCTGTCAGTGGGCAAAGCCAAGGCACGTGCCTTGATGACGGTTTCACCATCTTCATTGGTCTCAAGGAAGGCAGTAACGCCGGTATCCGCAGTTTTGGAGTTGATAGCAGCCACCACCTTGCCCAAGGCTTCATTACCAGTTGCACTCAAGTCGCGCTCTAGCACAACAGAGAACTCTTCCTCGTTAGCGCCAGTGATAGTGATGGTGCGGTCACCCTCATCTTCAGAGGCTAGTAAGGTTGCAATCTCATCCTTGGCATCTTCATCAACCTCGAACCCATCCTCCTCTTCATCCACCAAGTAGGCGGATACGCCCAGTTGGTGAACCGCAGTGTTAGACAAAGCGCCTACAGTAATGTTGTCGCCGGAGTTTGGCCCTACTTGGAACACAGCACCGGTAAAGCTACCATCGAGCACCTTCTGGCCGTTAAAGCTGGTGGTTTTGGCCACGCGGTCAATTTCTTCACGCAGTTGGTGCAATTCAGCTTGCAGGGCATCGCGGTCAGAGCGGCTATTGGTAGCGTTGCTCGCTTGTGCAGCCAGCTCTCGCATACGCTGGAGCATGTCGCCCACTTTGCCCAAAGCACCTTCAGCGGTTTGCGCCAAAGAGATACCGTCGTTGGCGTTGCGAGATGCCACAGCAAAACCGCGTACTTGGGAGTTCATGCGCTCTGCAATGGCCAGGCCAGCGGCATCATCTTTAGCGCTATTAACGCGCAGACCAGAAGACAGGCGTTGCATAGAGGTTCCCAAGGAGTTGCCAGACAGACCCAGGTTGCGTTGGGCGTTGATCGAGACGACGTTGGTGTTGATGGTCGTAGCCATGGTGTGGTTCCTTCACTAACAGGGTTGACAACAGGGTCAACATGAATTGGGGTTTGCTTAAAGTGTCGGAGCAGTGCGGCTTGCCTCAGTGGGCTGGTAGCTCATATGCCTGCTCCGTACAAACCAGTTATCGGGCTACCCCCGGAAAACTTTAGGAATAAATTCAAAAAAATTTTTAGGCAGGCAAAGCGGGGCATTTTTTTAGTGGGGCGTTGCAGCTAGCGTCCCACACCTCGACCACCGCCAAAGCACATGCAAAGCCAAGAGCTTGCGCAGTTGTTACAACCCATAAGCAAAGGTGCGCCCCTGCTCAAACCCGTAAGAAAGCCTTCAAAGCCCGCGCTTATTGCGCTTATGGCTTGGGGCAAGAAGCGAAAGAATTAGCCCATCGCCAGCGTTGCCTGTCGCAAGCCTGCGCTCAGGGTGCTACAGCGATGGCATACAGCCTTTCCTCTGTAACCTGTTTTTTCTAGCCACTCTGAAGGACTCACAGCAATGGCAGCAACTATTAATACGAACATCACCTCGATTAACGCGCAGCGCAATCTGTCGTTTTCAGGGCAATCTTTGAACACCACCATGCAGCGCCTGTCTTCGGGCTTGCGCGTCAACAGCGCTAAGGACGACGCAGCAGGCTTGGCCATTGCCGAGCGCATGAACACCCAGGTCAAGGGCATGACGGTGGCCTCGCGCAACGCCAATGACGGCATCTCGCTAGCACAGACCACAGAGGGCGCACTGGGCAAAATTGGCGACATGCTCCAGCGTATGCGCGAGCTGGCTGTGCAGGCAGGCAACGCCACCAACAGCAAGTCTGACCGCGAGGCGCTGCAACTAGAGGTCAAGCAACTGTCGGACGAGGTGGATCGCGTCGCCAAGCAAACCAACTTCAACGGCCAGAAGGTGCTCGATGGCAGCTTTGCCGGGGCAGTGTTTCAGGTAGGAGCCAACTCGGGCGACAACATTACCCTGGGGGCGCTGGTGGATACACGCGCCGTCAAGCTATCGACCGTCTCTTATGGCGAGGCCAATATCCTCACCCCCGGCATTTACACCGGCATGGGCGATGACAACAACGACCTCCTAATAGAAGACTTTGCCAAGCCCATCCCCAACGAAGATGACCCTGACCCCCTCACCATCACCTACACCATTGTGGATGCTGCTGGTGACGAGGCCGATTACGAAGTAGAGCTTGGCGCTATCCAGCCAGCCACGAACCCAGCAGAGCGTCTAGGTCAAGTGATTGAGGCCATCAACAACCGCACAGCAGATACGGGGGTAACGGCCTACCTCTCCAAACTGGAGGGCACAGACTCTTTTGAACTATTTATTGTCTCTAGCCGCTTGGGCGGTAATGGGGAGCCGGCCAGCATTGAATTCAGCTATAGCTTTACCAAAGAGCTGACTGGGTTGGATTCCT
>JAHAYB010000273.1 GCA_018384835.1 Comamonas sp. | reverse complement strand
GCATACATCCACCTGATCTACCTTCCAATGTGGAATTGCGGGGCCCGATTGCACACGAAAGCATTTCAGGCCTGATGCGCACTTGGCATGCAGGACTCATTCCTTTCCTCAAAAATGAGTTAACGCAGTCCGTTGACCCTGTTAAATATTATGAATATCGTGCCTGCGGCCTGCCCATCTTATCCACCATGTTTGGCGAAATGCTCTTTCACGCAGTGCATGACCCTGAAGTTTGGTTTTTTGAGAGATTAGATTTTTCCAAAATTGAAACCTTTCTCCGCGAATGGCACGAAAAACAGGAGTTCCTTACTGAATATGAAAAATCTTCTTTTTCTGATTATTTGAAGCATGCAAGTTGGCCAGAAAGATTTGAAACTGGAGTGGCCAACTGCAGCTGGCTTGTATAAATTTTAAAGCATTAAACAATGATAATGCTTTTGACTTGATCAGCTCCAATCCCCAGGAATTATCCAAGGCCCTTGGTGTGAATCTGGAGATTCAAGTTCGATATGCGAAAAAGGGTCTACCCATTCATAAACAAAACGAACATCTTTGCACAGCAAATAAATTCCTATTCTGTATCTTCCTTTATTAAGAGGAATATTAGGCAACTCAAAATTCACCTCAGCATGGCCCTTTTCATTGGGGGCTGCGATTAGTTTTTCTTCACAAAAAGAGGAACCAATGATTTTCCCACTATCAGAAGAAATAACTACCGCTGCTCGCGGATGGGGCTCTTCATTACTCACCTGCACACATATGCTGACCGCCAGATGACTTTGCTGGCTACGTCCGCGCAATTCCTTGCCTTCCACCCCATCAAGTGAAACCTTGGCATGAATCAACCGCACTAGTTCAGGACGAGCTGCTGCAAGCAAACCTGGCACTAATTCAGGCTGAGCTGGCATCTGGTCAACAGGATTTGCAGTTGTTTGCACCTGAGTGAGCGAATCCAAATATTCCTGATAGCGAGGCAGCACGACTGAGGTCGCATCAAAAGTGCGAATATTCCCTTTATCAAGCCATAGTGTGCGCTCACAAAAAAGATCTACGTGAAACAGTGCATGAGAGCAAAGCAGCAATGCCGTTCCCTGCTCGCGCAATTGCATTACCCTGTCGAAGGAACGCTTGGCAAAAACACCATCGCCAACCGACAGCGCTTCATCGACGATCAAAATATCCGGATCCACACTAGTCGCCACTGAAAAGGCCAGCCGCACCTGCATGCCGCTGGAATAGGTCTTCACAGGCATGTCGAGCGCTTCGCGCAATCCACTAAATTCGATTATGGACTCCAGCTTCTGCTCTACCTGCTCCCGATTCAACCCCATAGTGGCGGCATACAAATAGATGTTTTCACGACCGCTTGCCTCGGGATTAAAACCCGATCCCAGCTCAAGCAAGGCGGCAATACGCCCTTTGGCAGAGATACTCCCATGACTGGGAGTTAGCGTACCTGCAGCCAGTTGTAACAAAGTGGATTTACCAGCACCATTTAGACCAACAATGCCCAGTGATTGTCCAGGATACACCTCAAAACTGAGATTTTGTAGCGCGGTAAAACCTCCTGAGTCACCATTTTTCCGCCCACGGAGATGGCTCCACAGTTGTCTCAAAGGCGTACGTTGAGGAGGATATATTTTTCCAGCTTCGTTAAAGCGCAAGACAGGTTCAAAGGACATCTGCAAATCCTGATTGGGTACGAACAAAAAACCATTTAGAAAAACCCAGCAAGATCAGAGCCACTGCCAAGTGCAAACCCCACTGCATATACTCCGGCATATAGCCTTGCATAAGCAGACTGCGCGCTGCTTCTACAGTCCAAGCCAAAGGATTGAAAGTAATCAGCCATTTCATACTCTCAGGAATCATTGAAGCTGGATAAAAAATAGGCGTGAGAAACAGCAGAAGACTGCTGACAGAAGGCGCGAGATGACCTATATCTCGCAGATAAACGCCCGCAGCACCCAAAAGCCATGAAAGTGCCAACGCATATAGAAACAACGGGAATAATACTAGCGGCAGCAAGCCAGCGACAAAATGCACTTCCCGCCAAGCTGCAAAAAATCCAGCGATGCACAACGAAAATATCAACTGAACTCCTGAGGCACCAACAATCACGGCGGGAAGCAAAAGCAAAGGAAATCGTACCTTCGTCACCAAGTAAGGATAAGACCAGATACTGCTTGGGCTGCGATTGATTACATCGGCTATAAATGCATAAAGGGAAAGACCAATAAATACTTGAAGTCCATATTCACCAATAGATCCATCTCCGACAGGCCACCTAATTTTAAAAAACTCGTAAAATACCAGTGTAAATAATAATATGTGTACAAGTGGTTGCAATATGAGCCAACCTGTTCCTACTGCTGAACTACGAAAACGTAGCTGCAATTCACGTAGCAGCCATTGGCGGTAAACATATATCGTTTGGGTCATATCACATAAATTCTTTGTTAAATCAGGTAAAGAGCACTTGTCGATGCGACAATGCTTGCATGAGTACCCCGATTTTCTTGCAATTTCTATGGCGCAAATTGCCTCTTGCGCCCCATCAGAAGGCTCGTCTGCGTCAGTTTCTGCTGCGCACAGGGTCCAAATTAAAGCCCGAAGCGAGCACTGCTTTAGAAGCTATACCTAGCACTAAGCATGACCCAGTCGCACCCTCTAAGCAGGAGCCACTGGGACAGATGTGCCTCCAGCCTACAAGGTTCACTCCTGCGGGCTGTAGAGACTGGATTTTCTTTGGAATCATTGGGTGGAATTTCCGAATCCAGCGTCCTCAGCATCTAGCCAAAGAACTCGCTAGGGCCGGCGATACCGTTTTTTACATAGAACCTATTTTTGTAGACAGCGACCGACCCGGCTGCCAGATACGACAGATAGATCCTGATCTGCCATTGTATGCAGTGCAACTGCATCTCAAGCACACTCCTCAGATCTATTTCAACACTGCTACTGCTGCAGAAGATGAGCAACTGCGCTTGTCCATGGCTCATCTTTGGGCACAGTGGGGCATCCATGCAAGTACAGCTATTGTGCAACATCCGTACTGGACTCGACTGGCTTGGGCGCTGCCCAACAGCTTGCAAATCTATGACTGCATGGATCACCACGAAGGTTTTGGAGGAATGCCCCCAACCCTTGTCGCCCAAGAACACGAATATATGGATCGTGCAGACATTGTGACTGTCACTTCGCAATGGCTACATGATTGGGCAGGTACTCAGGGACGCCAAGAT
>JAHAYB010000122.1 GCA_018384835.1 Comamonas sp. | reverse complement strand
GGCGAGAATGCGCCCTCGAGAGAACTCGGCCCTCAGAGCTGCCATAAGATCGGGGTTTCGTGCAGCGCGTCGCATAAGGGCGACAACCACGAATTCGCCATCGTACATCTCAAAGCAGTTATCCAACTCCCTGCTGTCCTCGTGACGCAGGAAGGCTTGTTCGGCATAATTGACGCGATTGCGGAAGGCCGCCATGCGGCTTTTCATGCTGGGCATGATTGTGTCTCCTGTGACAATGCGCAGCCTATAGCTGCCCTTAAACATTAGCTTTTTTGGCTATATCAGGCAATTAAAATCGCAGCCTGCCAGCGTATTTTTGTGTTGTTCCGGCGCCTCACTAAAATATGTAATCTCGATTTTTTAATATGTTGCGTTAACCTCATGCTTATCACACCCCTTGCAAAGGATTCGTATCTATGGACCGCGAAAAGCTAAAGGATGCGCTGACCAACTTTGCCCATTCATGTAACTGCACGCTCGGTCAGATGATCTTCATGACGACGGGCATGACCATGCTTGTAGGTTCGGTCTTACCAAGTCCCGGCCTCTATTTGACTGCGCTTGTGACTGGATCAGCTCTTGCGTGGACATTCCGCGGCGATCTTCGCAATTAAGAGGTGGCCCGTTTGGGATACCATAGGCGCCAATAATCATGATCCACCATTGCCCCATATGAAAAGCCCTGCCGAAGCAGGGATTTTCTTTGCTCTCGCGTCCGGTTTTGGAGCTCCGGACCAGAACTTTGGCAGGTTTATCAGGGGCCACTCTGCCAATTACGCCCGGTGCTTTCGCACCCTATGAAGCATGCATCCCATCCTTCAGCTTCAAACTTTATTCCCGATCGCTCATCCGTCAACCTTAGTGAACAGGCTTCGAGCGAAACAGTTCGTGAGTTTTTACGTGCGCGATGTGGCGCGCCTGCATGACATTGCGCCAGCTGAGTTCTTCATAGATTGCTTCCCAAGTGTCGGGGCAGGGCTTTTCGATGCCCACTTCCTTCCAGACGCTTTCATAGTGCTCCTTCAGAGCATCATTCAGATCTTCTTCGTGCAGAAACAGCTCCGTATGAGGGTTGTTCTCGTCGCAGGTGGTGATCGTTTTCAGTTGCATGGCTCTTATCCTGTGAGGGTTGAGGGGCTATCGGGATTGGAAATTCAGGGTTGGTTGGCTGGCATAACGAATGCCAGCCTGTTTCGTCTCAGAGGCCGTCGGCTGCCTCAGTAGGCGTTGCTCTGGTATGACGGGCCATGGCCGCCATTGCCCTGCTGATAGCCTCCCTGAGGGCCGCTGTTGCGTTGCTGCTGGCCGCCCTGTTGGTGCTGCGCTTGGCGCTGTTGCTGGCCGCCGCGGGCGTTCTGACCGCCACCCTGCCCAAAGTCGCCGTTATAGCCCGTGTCCCCGCCATTGCTGCCATAGGAGCCGCCAGAGGCCCCGCCGCCGGTCTGATTGCCATTCTGCGACCCTTTGCTGCCGAGCATTTCGAGAGCGCTGCGGAATGAACGGACAGTTACTTCGGTGGAATAACGATCTGCGCCGGACTGATCCTGCCACTTTCGGGTTTCGAGCTGGCCCTCGACGTAGACCAGTTCGCCCTTCCGCATGTACTGCTCAGCGATCTTCTGCAGAGCTTCGTTATAGACCGCGACGCTGTGCCATTCGGTGCGTTCGCGCGGCTCGCCGGTGTTCTTGTCGCGCCACGTTTCAGACGTGGCCACGCGCAGGTTTACGACCTTGCTGCCATCCTGGAATGTCCGCGTTTCGGGGTCTTTCCCGAGGTAGCCAATCAGCTGAACTTTGTTGAGAGAACCAGCCATAATTCTTCCTCCGCAATCAGGTGTGTTGTGATGGGGCCTTGTCCTCGGGCGGGTAGGCTCCTGTGCCGTCCGACGTTGCTCCTGTGCTGTCGGTCCCGATGCTTATGAATGTATCGCGTCTGCTTCGTGCGTCAATAAAAAAATGCAGTAAAATCAACTATTTAGCGCATGGAATTTCCTCCATTTAGGCTAAAGAGGTGCGTGGATTTTCCTTTGGATCCTCTCTCCTAGAGGATTATCCAAACACTCCCTTTAACTCCTTTGAAACGCTGCCTTATTCAAGCCGAGATTGGAGGCCAAGATGCCTTATGTGTCTCTGGCCTGCTACATTAGCCCCATCGCAGCTCCCGGCCAGGAGTCGCGATGGGGTAGGATACAGCGCTGAACACCTTGTGGCATGACCACGATCGCTAGCAGGCTGATCCTGCCTCTCTTCACCGTCTCGAACAGTTGACGGCGGCCCGTTTTGCGGGACCGCGAAGTATAAGGAAGAGAGAGTGATATGATACCAGCAGCAACCGTGATCGGCATAGATGTTTCCCGCGATTGGCTCGACGGCTTTTGTGTGCAGAGCGGGCGGCGGCTCCGCCTGCCCAACACCGCAGCAGGCCATGCACAACTTCTCGCGCAGCTCGAAGATCTGGCCCAGCCCGTGCGGGTCGGATTTGAAGCAACGGGCGGTCAGGAATGGGTGCTGTGGTCCACGCTTGTCGCCGCTGGCGTGGAGGCGGTGCAACTCCCACCAGCACAGATCAAGGCCTTTGCCCTTTCACGGGGCACACGGGCAAAGACCGACCGGATCGATGCCGAGCTCATCGCACGGTTCATGCTGTTCAGGCCTGAAGTCGGGAGGAAATTGCCGGGAGAGAACCTGCGTGTTCTCAGAGCCTTAACGACACGCAGGGCCCAAGTGGTCGAAATGCGTAAACGGCTTTCTGCACAGATAGCCGCACGCAGGAAACAAGACATTCGTGCAGATCTTGAGGATATGGATGCCAACCTCCTGGCAATGCTCGACGCTCAGGTCGGTGAACTTGAGCAGAGGATCAAGAGCGTCATTGGACAGGAGGAAACCTCAGCGGCAAAGGCAAGGCTTCTGCTGTCGATCCCCGGGATTGGCCCGGTCTCTGCAGCGATGTTGATCGCGGAAATGCCGGAACTCGGCCGGATGACATCAGGCGAAGCTGCGGCGATGACAGGCCTCGCGCCCGTCCCACACGACAGTGGCGCAATGCGGGGTAAACGGGCAATCGCCGGAGGTCGGCGCGCACTGAGGCATGTCCTGTTCCAAGCCGCACTGGCTGCTGCGTGTCACAACCCTGTTCTGAAGCCAGTCGCACAGGCTCTCAAAATACGCGGAAAACCCCATAAGGTGGTCATCGTCGCAATAGCACGACGGCTGGTCACAATCGCAAATGCTATTCACGGGTAGGAAGCGATGCAGAGCCCGTGCAAGGGGCCCTGCATCATCACCCCGGGGAGACTTACATCATGGATCGTCCGGCTTTACGCGCATCACGCCATTCTTTGCCGAATGCCGTTACGATCACTGCAAGTACAACCCCAACTATCAGCGGCCAAGCAAGCAGATAAGCGCTAAGAAATACAGCATTCATAGTGTCACTCCTGTTTTGCGGCGCGATCGAAACGCCCGGTTTGTTGGGCGATGACCTCGAAGTCGAAGTGTTGATCGCCCAGTAGGGAGATTCCGACGCAGAGCAGCGTGCTGATTGAGTAGGCCAGCAGAGATGCAGTCAGCACCGGATAGAGATGCAGAAAGCCCATGCCGAAGGGCAGGACGGCTAGCGTCACGAGGCTCCCTGCGAGAGCTATGCGGGATTTTGGGTGATACGGC
>JAHAYB010000116.1 GCA_018384835.1 Comamonas sp. | reverse complement strand
CGCGTTGGCAAGTTTGCCCAGGGCAAGGTGCTGCTGCAAGAAGGCGCGGCCTTTGTGCTGGATGCTGCCCGTACCGAGCCGGGCGACGAAACCGCCGTCGGCCTCGATTACAAAGAACTGCCCCAGGATGTACGCGCAGGCGATGTGCTGCTGTTGAACGACGGCCTGATTGTGCTGCGCGTGCTGCGCGTACAGGGCGAGGCCGTGCATACCGAAGTGCTGGTGGGTGGGGAGCTGTCCAACAACAAAGGTATTAACAAACAAGGCGGTGGCCTGACCGCGCCCGCCCTGACGGCCAAGGATATGGAGGACATCAAAACCGCCATCCAACTCGGTGCCGATTACGTGGCGGTGAGCTTTCCCAAAAACGCCACCGATATGGAAATGGCGCGTCAACTGTGTACCGTTGCTGCCTCCGGCACCGGCCAGCGCCCCGGCCTGATTGCCAAAATGGAACGCGCCGAGGCCATGCCCCACCTAGAGGACATCCTGCGCGTCTCTGACGGCATCATGGTGGCGCGTGGCGATTTGGCGGTCGAGGTGGGCAATGCCGCCGTGCCCGCCTTACAGAAAAAAATGATTCGCACTGCCCGCCAAATGGACAAGCTGGTCATCACCGCCACGCAAATGATGGAAAGCATGATTACCAACCCCCTGCCCACCCGCGCCGAGGTCAGCGACGTAGCCAACGCCGTGCTTGATGGCACGGATGCCGTCATGCTCAGTGCCGAAACCGCCGTCGGTAAATACCCGCTAGAGACGGTGCGCGAAATGGCGCACATCTGCGCCGCTGCCGAGGCGGCGGAAGACATTCGCGTGCGCACCGAATTTGGCGGCGGCCCAACCCACCACCGCATTGACCAATCCATTGCGCTGGGCGCATTGTTCACCGCCCACCACCTGGGCGCAAAGGCCATTGTGGCGATGACGGACAGCGGCTCCACCGCACTGTGGATGAGCCGCCACCGCATCCATATCCCCATTTACGCCCTCACGCCCAAAATTGCGACCCAGCGCAAGATGGCGCTGTACCGCAACGTCAGCCCCTTGCTGATGGACACCAGCGCCGAGCGCGACCAAGCCCTACAGCAAGCCGAACGCCATCTGCGCGAGCGCAACATTGTGGCCGCTGGTGATGTCTATGCCATCACCTGCGGCGAGCCAATGGGGCAGCCCGGCGGTACGAATATGTTGCAGATTTTCCGTGTCTCTAACGCAGCGCCGCAAGCCTAAAGCAGCGACACAACACTAATAAAACGGCAAAAAAAAGCGCTGACCGAAAAGGCCAGCGCTGGGAGAGGGAGGTAGCGCCTCATTGGTGGGCGCTTTAGCGTGTAGTAATTGTAGGGGGTGCTTCGAGTTTGTCTCCTCGGGCCCTCCATGCTGCGGTGGAGGCTGTTTGTGCCCCTGCCGCGCTAGAGTGGGGCTGAATGTAAACCCTTCAACCACGCAGCAGATATGGGGCTTTCCCTAGGAAATACCCTAAAAACGCGGTACAACCCTCAGTTTTTATGCCTTGCGCTGCGCTATGAACGCTGATTTGCCCACTCTTCAAGCCCTTTCTACCGCCTCTGGCTCCTGCTTGGTGCTCAAGGGGCGCTGGGGCGCGGCGGAGCTGGGTCAGCGCGGCCAATGGCAGCGTGTGCAAGCGCTGCTGCGCCAACAGCCCAAAGATGCAGCCTGGGATTTACGCGAACTGCGCTGGCTTGACCACCTAGGCGCACAACTGCTGTGGCAGCACTGGCAGGCGCTGGGCTACACACGCCTACCTGACCAACTCCACGCCAGCGACACCCAACGCGCCATGCTAGAGCGCGTCGCGCAATTTGCCGCGCAGGAGCTACCCGCCACACCGCGCTACAGCTTGGGCGATACGGTGGCCGGCTTGGGTGCCAAGGTGTTGGGCGTTATCGGCCACCTGCTGCATTTGGTGCAGCTCATGGGGCAGTTGATGCTGGATTTTCTGCGCCTGCTACGCGCCCCGCACAAAGCGCCTTGGCGTGATTTTTCTGGCCATCTGTACAACATGGGCGCAACCGCTTTGCCCATTACCGCCCTAGTGGGCTTCTTGATTGGCGTGGTGCTGGCCTATCTGATGGCGCTGCAACTGCGCCAGTTTGGGGCAGAGGCATTTATCGTCAATATTTTGGGCATCTCGCTGATTCGGGAGCTGGGGCCTTTGCTGGCGGCGATTTTGGTAGCGGGGCGCTCTGGCTCGGCCATTACCGCGCAGATTGGCGTGATGCGCGTCACCGAAGAACTGGATGCTATGCGCGTGATGGGCATCTCCCACGGCTTTCGGCTGGTGTTGCCGCGTGCGATGGCGCTGGCACTGGCGATGCCGCTGGTCAGCCTGTGGACGACTTTGGCCGCACTCACCGGCGGCATTGTGGCGGCGGATTTGGCGATGGACATCTCACCCGCCTACTTCATTCAGGCGCTGCCCAGCGCGGTGCAGGTGAGTAATCTGTGGCTGGCTAGTATCAAGGCCATGGTGTTTGGCATCTGGATTGCCCTGATTGGCTGTCACTGGGGGTTGCAGGTAGAGCCCAACACGCAAAGCCTGGGTGTAGGCACAACGGCCTCGGTGGTTAGCGCCATCACCATGGTGATTGTGGTTGATGCGATTTTTGCGATTGCGTTCAAGGATATAGGCTTCTAAATGCAAAACGTCGTAGAAATCCACAAACTCTGGAGCATCTTTGGCCAGGGCAAAAACCGCTACGCCGTGCATGAAGACCTGGATTTAACCGTGCGCCGTGGCGAGATGCTGTCTATCGTTGGCGGCTCGGGCACGGGCAAGACGGTGATGCTGCGCCAGATTTTGGGGCTGCTCACCCCCGGCAAGGGCAGCGTCACTACATTGGGTCGCCCCGCCGCTGAACTGTGCCGCGAAGGCGCGTCGGCGCGGGTGGGGATGCTGTTTCAGCACGGGGCGCTGTATTCGGCCTTTGACGTGTTGGAGAACATCGCCTTCCCCCTGCGCGAGCAAGGCGGCCTGTCAGACGATGTGATACGCCGCGCCGCCATGATGAAGCTGCAAATGGTGGGCTTAAAGCCCGAGCACGCCACGCGCCGCCCCTCCGACCTGTCCGGCGGCATGATTAAGCGTGTGGCGCTGGCACGCGCCCTCATCATGGACCCGCCCCTGCTGCTGCTGGATGAACCAACCGCCGGCCTAGACCCTACTAGCTCCGACGAGTTTTGCGACCTGCTGCGCCAATTGCACCAGGATTTAGGGCTGACCGTCATCATGGTTACGCATGATTTGGATACGCTATTTGCCCTCTCTACCCGCGTGGCTGTTCTGGCAGAAAAGCGCGTACTGGTCAGTGGTACAGCGCAGGAAGTCACACAGTTTCAGCACCCCTTTACCATCACCTTTTTTCAGGGCGAGCGCGGCAGACGCGCCATGGCTCCTGCCCCGCAATCCTAAGGTTTGCTCTTTTTTTGCCGCACTTTTTGCTTTATGGAAAACAAATCCCACGCTCTTGCCGCTGGTGCTTTTATGCTCACGCTGGCGGTTTTGCTGGTCACTTTGGCGCTGTGGCTCACACGCGACCAGCGCCAGTATGTGCATTACGAGCTTTCTACCGCCGACGCTATCAGCGGCCTGCAAACCCAAGCCACGGTGCGCTACAAAGGCGTGGCGGTGGGCAAGGTCACGCATATTGGCTTTGACGATTTACACCCCGGCCAGGTGCTCATTCGCATCGCCGTCGATGAAAATGCTCCCCTCTCGCCCAGCACCTACGCCCAGCTTGGCTATCAAGGTGTGACCGGTATTGCCCATATCCAACTCGACGACAGCCACGGCCCAAGCCCCCGCCCCGCGCCAGGCAACAGTGGAATGCAGCGCTTGCCCATGGAATCGTCCCCCTTAACCGTGCTGGCCGACCAAGGCATGTTGATTTTGAGCAAGGCCGACGAAGCCGCCAACCGCATCAACCAACTACTCGGTGACGATAACCAACTGCGCTTTGCCCAGGCGCTGGAGCATTTGAACCAGACCATGCTAGAGGTGCAGCAAGTGAGCAAAAGCCTGAACCACAGCTTGCAGCAGCGCCTCAACCCAGCCCTGGCCACCGTGCCCGCCCTAGCCGCTGACAGCCAACGCGCCCTGCAAGCCCTGGCGCAAACCAGCGCCCAGGTGGGGCAACTGACCCACAAGCTAGAAGCTGAACTACTCGCCCCCGAGGGCTTGATGACCCAGCTACACACCACCAGCGCCAACCTGGCGCAGATTGCCCAGCGCTTTGACCAATACACCCTGCCCGGCGTACAACGCGCTAGCAGCGACCTATCGCTAGCCACGCGCCAGATGGGGCGCACCATGGCCAATATTGATGCCAACCCCCAATCCCTGATTTACGGCTCCGGCGCATTGCGCCCCGGCCCTGGCGAACCGGGCTTTGTCGCCCCCTGAGAGCGCAAGCATGTTCTGAGAAAAGCAATATGAATGGTTTTGTGATGACTCCCCATTTTTCGCGCCTACGCCGCATAGCGATAGCACTGGCCTTGGGGCTGGGGCTAGCGGCCTGCCAATCCCTGCCCACCCCGCCGCAAGAGCCGATGCGCTTTGACCTAGGGGCAGCGCCCAGCGCCAGCAGCAGCGCCCGTACAAATAGAGATAGCCCCCCCGCCCCCCTGGTGCTAGCCGACATCCAAGCGCCCTGGCAGGCCGAGGGCAGCACCACCACCATGCACTACCGCCTGCCCTACGACCTGCAACACCCCCAGGCACTGCACGCCTACAGCCTAGCGAGTTGGAGCCAGCCGCCAGAAATTTTGGTGCAAGAGCGCCTGCGCCACTGGCTCAGTGAAGGCGGGCGCATGGTCTTATCTGGCGAGGGCGGGCGCATTGCCCCCTACATCAACGGCCAGCGCCCCCCCAGCGTACAACTGGCGCTGGAAGAGTTTTTGCAAGTGTTTGAGCATCCCAGCGCCAGTTACGCCATCGTGCGCCTACGCGCCACCGTGGTGCAGGACAAAGCGCTGGGGCAAGAGCTGCTGGGTCAGCAACTGTTGGAGGCACGTATCAGCGCCCCTAGCCTGGATGCCGCTGGCGGCGCACAAGCGCTGGCGCAGGCCGTCGATACCATTGGGCAGCAACTCACGGACTGGCTCAACACATTGCCCCGTACCGAGCGCAGCAACTAAACCGAACAAACCAACCCAACCCAACCCAACCCAACACACAACACACAACACACAACACACAGCACACAAGGAACCCTGATGGCCACCCTGCAATGGAATGAAAAACTGGTGCTCAACCTGCCCGAGCTAGACGGCATCCACGAAGACTTCGTTACCCTATTAGCCCAGGCTGAAGCCGCCAGCGATACCGAGCTACTGCCCCTGTGGCGCGACATCGTTAGCCACACCGAAATGCACTTTGGCCTAGAAGATAGCTGGATGCACGCCAGCGGCTTTGCCCCCGACAACTGCCACCTGCACCAGCACCAGGCGGTACTGGACATCCTGCGCGAAGGCATCACCAAAGGCCAATCGGGCAACCTGGCCGCGCTACGCGCCATCCTGCCCGACCTAGCCACCTGGTTTGACTACCACGCCAAGACCATGGACGCAGCCTTGGTCTATCACCTGCAAAGCACCGATTTTGACTTTGCTACCGTTACTGCTACCACCACAGCAACCACAGAAGGAGCCAACCCCAATGAGTAATACCACCGCCCAATGGACGGCACTGACTGCCGCCGACGGCCATACCTTCCAAGCCTGGACGGCCCCCGCTCAAGGGCGCTTACGCGGTGCAGTTGTGGTCGCCCAGGAGATTTTTGGCGTGAACAGCCATATCCGCGCCGTCACTGAGCGCCTGGCCGCCCAAGGCTTTTTAGCGATTGCGCCCGATTTGTTCTCGCGCTTTGCCCCCGGCGTAGATATTGGCTACACCCCCGAAGACGTAGCCCAAGGCCGTGACCTCAAAGCCCAGGCCGAAGCCCTGCCCACCCC
>JAHAYB010000101.1 GCA_018384835.1 Comamonas sp. | reverse complement strand
GTGTACAAAGCCGTCAAACTGGCCCCAAGCTGCGCCCAGGTTGGTGAACATCTGCTCGATTTGTGCATCGTCGGCCACGTCGCAATCAAATACCAGCTTGGAGTCAAACTCAGCGGCAAACTCGCTGATGCGGCTTTTGAAGCGTTCGCCCACGTAGCTGAAGGCCAGCTCCGCGCCCTGCTGGTGGCAAGCCTTGGCAATGCCGTAGGCAATAGAGCGATTGGACAGAACGCCGGTAATCAGTAGTTTTTTGCCAGTAAGAAAACCCATGTGTCTTTACTCCTCGTATGGTTTGCACGGTTCAGTGGGGGCGCATTGTCGCATGGGCGGGTCAAGGCGGGGCTGCAACCGCGAAGACACCGCAGCTTGGCAAAACAGGGGGTGGCCTGTGGAGGCTTTTGCTTGCTGCCTTCTTGCTGTCGCTGCGGTTGTCGTCAGTATTTGGCTGCTTTATTCCATGGCTTACTCCACTGCCTTGACCATATCCTCCACCACCTTCTTGGCATCACCAAAGACCATCATGGTCTTGTCCATATAGAACAGCTCGTTATCCAGCCCGGCGTAGCCCGAGGCCATGGAGCGCTTGTTCACAATCACCGTCCGTGCCTTGTAGGCTTCCAGAATCGGCATTCCGTAAATGGGGCTGCCTTTTTCCAAAGCGGCGGGGTTCACCACATCGTTCGCGCCCAGGATGATGGCCACATCAGCCTCGGTAAATTCGCTGTTGATGTCGTCCATCTCAAACACCTGGTCATAGGGCACTTCGGCCTCGGCCAGCAGCACGTTCATGTGGCCGGGCATACGGCCTGCAACGGGGTGGATAGCGTAGCGCACTTGCACGCCTTTTTCGGTCAGCTTATCGACCAGCTCCTTCACGGCGTGCTGGGCGCGCGCCACGGCCAGACCGTAGCCGGGCACGATGATGACGCTATCGGCATTGCCCAGCATAAAGGCGGCATCATCCGCGCTGCCGCTTTTCACGGGGCGCTGCTCTTGCGCTGCACCACCGCCGCTGCTGGCTGCGGCATCACCACCAAAGCCACCCAGAATCACGTTGAAGAAGCTGCGGTTCATGGCCTTGCACATGATGTAGCTCAAAATCGCGCCCGAGCTGCCCACCAAAGAGCCAGCAATGATGAGCATGGAGTTGTTCAGCGAAAAACCAATGCCCGCCGCCGCCCAGCCCGAGTAGCTGTTGAGCATAGAGACCACCACTGGCATATCCGCCCCGCCAATCGGGATGATGATGAGCACGCCCAGAATGAAGGACAGCGCCAGCATGACAAAAAACGCATCCCAGCGCTCGGTGAACATAAACACCAGCCCCAGCCCGACAGTGGCCAGCCCCAGCACCAGGTTCAGCATGTGCTGGCCGCCAAAAACCACAGGCGCACCCTGAAACAGGCGGAATTTGTACTTGCCTGACAGCTTGCCAAAGGCAATTACTGAGCCGCTAAAGGTAATCGCCCCAATGGCTGCCCCCAGAAACAGCTCCAGACGGTTGCCGTGGGGAATGGCCTGGCCTTTCTCCACAATCTGAAACGCCCAAGGCTCGGCCACGGCGGCCACGGCGATAAACACCGCTGCCAAGCCAATCATGCTGTGCATAAAGGCCACCAGCTCGGGCATTTTGGTCATTTCCACGCGCTGCGCCATCACGGCACCAGCGCCACCGCCAATGACCAGCCCGCCCAGCACATAGCCCAGCCCTAGGGCGGTATCTTCACCGGCCAGATTGGCAATCAGCGCCACCGTCGTGCCCATGGCAATGGCCATGCCTACCATGCCAAATAGATTGCCCCGGATAGAGGTAGTGGGGTGCGAAAGACCCTTTAAGGCCTGGATAAAACACACGCTGGCAATCAAATACAGCAGCGTGACAAGATTCATACTCATGGTGTTGACTCCTTATGGGTGGTGCGCACAGACCGGGTGGCGCTGCCTAACTGACTAACTGCCTAGCGGGCAGGCGTAAGCGGTTTGGGGCACATGTCCTTTTCTTTAATCTTGTTTGGCGGGCGCTTTGCGCTCTTTTTTCTTGAACATTTCCAGCATTCGGCGGGTGACCAAAAAGCCACCAAATACATTCACCGCTGCCAGAGCCACGGCCAGCACGCCCATGCTTTTGCCCAGCGTGGTTTCCGTTAGCGCGGCGGCCAGCATCGCGCCCACAATCACAATCGCTGAGACGGCATTGGTCACTGCCATCAAAGGGGTGTGCAGGGCGGGCGTGACGTTCCAGACTACGTGGTAGCCCACATAAATCGCCAGCACAAAAATAATCAAATTCATCAAGGTAGGGGATACGGCTTCCATGGTGTTGTCTCTTTCCTCTTTCAATGGGGGGTATTAGCGGATATGCGGATATGCGGATGCGCTGATGCCGATTCAGGACTGGGCGCGTTTGACCTCGCCGCCATGGGTCATCAGACAGGCGGCCACAATGTCGTCTTCCAAGTCTTGGTGCAAAGCACCTTCGGCGTTGAGGATGAGCTTGAGAAAATCCAGCACGTTACGCGCATAAAGCGCTGAGGCATCCGCAGCCACCAGGGCAGCCAGATTGGTTTCGCCAATAATCGTTACGCCTTCGTGGTTGATGGTCTGGTCGGGCTGGGTTAGCGGGCAGTTACCGCCTTGGCTGGCGGCCAAGTCCACAATCACCGAGCCGGGCTTCATGGACAACACCATCTCCGGTGTAATCAGCACCGGCGCAGGGCGGCCAGGAATCAAGGCGGTAGAAATCACCACATCTGCCAACGCCACACGCTTGGCCACTTCTTGCTTTTGGCGCTCTAGCCAACTGGGGGGCATGGGGCGGGCATAGCCGCCTACGCCTTCGGCGGCTTCGCGCTCTTCGTCGGTTTCATAGGGCACGTCGATGAATTTGGCACCCAGCGATTCCACCTGCTCCTTCACACTGGGGCGCACGTCAGAGGCTTCAATCACCGCGCCCAGGCGCTTGGCCGTGGCAATCGCCTGCAAACCGGCTACGCCCACGCCCAGAATTACCACCCTGGCGGCTTTCACCGTGCCCGCCGCCGTCATCAGCATGGGGAAGAAGCGCTGGTAGCGGTCAGCCGCCATCATCACCGCCTTATAGCCCGCAATATTGGCCTGGCTGGAGAGCACGTCCATGCTCTGCGCACGGGTGGTACGTGGGGCGGCCTCTAGCGCATAGGCCGTTACGCCTGCGCTGGCCAGGCGCTGCAAGCCCTCAGCGTCAAAGGGGTTGAGCATCCCGACCAGCGTTGTGCCGGGGCGTAGCAGCGCCGCCTCTTGCTCGCTGGGGGCGCGTACTTTCAGCACCAAATCACAGCCCCAGGCACCAGCGGCATCGGTAATTTCTGCGCCAGCGGCTTGCAGGGCGGCATCGGTGGCGCTGGCCGCCAGCCCTGCGCCGGCCTGCACGCGCAGCTTGTGGCCTTGGGCCGTGAGTTTCTTCACCGTCTCGGGGGTGACGGCGACCCTGCTCTCTTTGGCCAGGGTTTCGGTGGGCACGCCTATGTGCATGTTGTCTCCTTGTGTAGTTGTGCGCTGGCTAGTGTGCAGGTCTTGAGCCGCAAGGCAATCCTTGCATCCCCTTGCCATACCCTTGCAGCCAATAGCCAGCCTTGAAAAAAGCCAAAATACAAATATCCATTGCCAAAATCCTATAGATAGGGTTTTATAAATATTTGCGCAAAAGTAAATATAAGCGGCTTGGCACAAGCGGCAAGCCTGAGCAATACCGTATCTACCCTAGAAAATAGCTTTTTTTAATAGAAAAACACACCCCACCATGGCACAAACCACCATTGACACCGACGCTTACTTACTCTACCCCAGCCCCCAAAACCAGCATCGCGTGGTCTTTACCTATCAGCATTTTGTGCCTCATCCCTACAGCCTGATTTATCTGCCCGACTATGGTTTTAGCGGCAAAGCCAGTCTGTTTGCTGCCCAGCGCAAGCGTGATGGCCGCATGGGTCAGGTCGTAAGCTGTGAGTTAGAGGCAGATTTAGAGCGCTTTATCTGCCAATTCAGCCCAGATTAGCCCCAGATTAACGATGAGCGTGCGCTGTGCTGACGGCTTCTAATCTAGCGCCAGCTCTAAATCCAGCAGCTCTTCCACCGTCTGGCGGCGGCGAATCAGGCGGGGCTGGCCATTTTCTATCAGCACCTCAGCGGCCAGGGGGCGGCTGTTGTAATTGCTGGACATGCTTGCGCCGTAAGCGCCGGTGTGGTGAATCACCAGCAAATCCCCCACTTGAGCATCCCCCAAGGGGCGCGGCAGCACCACGCCGCCGTCGCCTTGGGTGAATACATCGCCTGATTCACACAGCGGTCCAGCCACCACGCTATCGCGCACCGGTGGCAAGATGCCCTGGCCTCGGCGCTGTATGTGCATCCCGTGCCAACTGCCATACATGGCTGGGCGCATTAGCTCGTTAAAGCCGGTATCAACCAGCACAAAATGGTTGTGCCCCGCATTTTTAACGGCATATACCTGCCCCAGCAGCACGCCTGATTCGGCCACCAAAAAGCGCCCCGGCTCAATCTCTAAGCCCAAAGCATGACCCACGATGGCCTGGGCTTTTTCGCGGGCGGCGTGCCACAGGCCGTAGTAGTGCTGGGTGTCAATGGATGGCTCGCCCTCGCGATACGGAATCGAGAGACCACCGCCGGCAGAAATTGCCTGCACATCATGGCCAGCAGCGTGGGCGGTGCGCACCAAATCCACCATCGCGCCACAGACCTGTTCCAGATGGCCATAGTCCACCCCAGAGCCAATGTGCATATGCAGCCCCACCAACTGCAAGTGGTTGGCGGTAATGGCTTGCAGGGCAGCCGTCAGCTCGGTATGCCAGATGCCGTGCTTGCTGTGTTCGCCGCCAGTGTTGGTCTTATTGCTATGGCCGTGGCCAAAGCCGGGGTTGATGCGCAGCCAAACGCGGTGGCCGGGGCTGGCTTTGCCCAGTTGGTGCAGCATGTCGATAGAGCCAGCGTTCACGGGCACACCGTGCTCTACCACGGTGGCCAGGGTTTGCGCATCCATCACGTCAGCGGTAAAGACAATTTCAGATGGTTCTGCGCCCGCCCGATAGCCCGCAGCCAAGGCTCGCAAAATCTCGCCACGCGAGACTGCATCCACCTTCACCCCGCGAGAGCGCATGTGCTTGAGGATGTGGATATTGGAGCAAGCCTTCTGGGCAAAGCGCACGGTATCAAAGGCTTTGAGCGCCTGGATGCGCTGGTCAATGGTTGCAGCGTCATACACCCACAGGGGGCTGCCGTACTGGTCGGCCAAATCTTGCAAAAGCGCGGGGGTGAAGGGGATAGGCATAGGGTTTTCCAAATCAAAAGCAAAAATAAAAACGAATCTAGGCAGCGCAGAAAAACGGCTCAACCATAACGGTTGTACCTAGCCATGCACCGGTGGCGCTGCTGGTGGAGTTGCTGGCGGCATTTGCCCAGCTTGCGCTTCTGTGGCCGCTAGGGTGGCGGCGGCGGCCAAAGTTGCTTGCACTCCCAGGGGGGAGTTACTGGCCTCGGGTGGTGAGGCTAGGCGGGTGACCAGCACCTGGTCAATGCGGTAGCTGTCCACGTCAATCACCTCAAACTTGTAGCCGCCCCAGTCCACGCTGTCGGTGCGCCGGGGTACGCGGCGCAGCATCACCATCAGGAAGCCGGCCAGGGTGGCGTATTCCTCATCGTGGGGTAGGCTGTCTAGGTCTAAGGCGTGCAGCACATCGTCAATTGGGGTGATGCCGTCCACCAGCCAGGAGTTTTCATCGCGGCGCACGATTTGCTCTTCATCATCGGGGCCAATCAGGTCGCCCATGACGGTGCTCATCACATCATTCAAAGTCACCACGCCCACCACCAAGCTGTATTCGTTAAGGATGATGGCGAAGTCTTCGCGCACTTGCTGGAACTGGTCTAGCACCTCAGCCAGGGTGAGCTTGTCGGGAACAATCAGGGCGCGGTGCAGCAGGCTGTCGTCCTTGAGGGATAAGGGCTGGTTATTGAGTACGCGCTGGAACAAGTCTTTGGCATCCACATAACCAATGATGTGGTCGATATTGCCATCGCACACCGGGTAGGTGGAGTAAGGCTCCTCAGCAATGCGGGCGCGGATGATGTGGTCCGGGTCATCGCGCAGAAAGTAGGCAATGCGGTCGCGCTGCGTCATGGCTGAGGTGACGGTGCGCGAGTTCATATCCATCACATTGGCAATGACTTGTTGCTCGCGCAGCGCCAGCACCCCGGCGCGTGCGCCTGCCTCGGTCATGGCCAGAATATCGTCACTGGTTACGCGCTCGTCGCGCTGCTCGGGCAGGCCCAGTAGCTTGAAAATCACATCCGTGCTGCGGCTGTAGAACCACACCACCGGGCGAAATACCCGAATCGCCCACTGCATGGGATGCAGCACGCGCAGCAGCAGGCGCTCAGGCTCCACCATGCTCAAGCGCCGGGGCAGCAGGTCAGCAAACCAGATGAATAGCGAGCTAATCAGCAAAAACGACAGCACAAAGCCCAAGCTGGCCGCCGTGCTTGCGGGCAGCCACTGCGCCAGTAGATTGCTCAAGCCGCCGCTAAATGCGCCCTCGCCCACAATGCCGCCCAAGATGGCAATGCCGTTTTGTCCCACTTGCACTACGGTGAAGTAGTCGCCCGGCTGCTCTTGCATTTTCAAAGCCTCTTCGGCGCGGGGGTTGCCGTCGTCAGCGATTTGCCGCAAGCGCAGGCGGCGCGAGGCGGCCAGAGAGATTTCAGCCACGGCGATAAAGGCACTGCAAGCAATCAGCAGGGCAATGACTAACAGGCTTTGCGTCAGACTCATACTTACTCAAAAAAGCGAAGAGATAGGCAGTTTGACATCCTCCCCACCCCAAAGGACGGAGATTCCTACAGCGCTTGTGCGAGCTTCTACGCCTGCACCAGTCGCTTCGGTGGGTTCCTGCTTCAATGAGGCTGCACACTTGACCCTTGCGGGTCTCGTATGACTGACATCCTCTGCACAGGCTAACAAGCGGTGTCCCCGCTCTAAAACATTGATTACGCCGACTACATCGGCGTTTTCTGTGTAGCCGCATTGCATACATTGGAACTTGGCCTGCGTTTTACGGTTGTCTTTGGAGACATGGCCGCAACACGGGCAGGTTCTGCTGGTGTTGTGCGCTGGTACGGCAATGAGCATCAATCGATACAAACCACTTGCTGCCCGATTGGCTGACTGTGGCGTTTTTCACCACGCCCAGCACATCCCTGCTGTTGCGATAGCGCACCCAGCCCAGCTTAGGCAAAAAGATACGGCTGTTGCCTTGGTCAAGTTTCAC
>JAHAYB010000088.1 GCA_018384835.1 Comamonas sp. | reverse complement strand
TACGGCACGTTCACGTACCTCTGGGCTAAAACGAGCAGCTTTAGTGTTCATGACTCAATCCTCTCAGGAGTTGAGCCTCCACGGAAGCCGGTGTGATTCAGTGTGCAGCCACAGGGGGCCGTTGAGCTAAGTATAGCTGCGCGGCTGGAAAGTCACCATGCTTGCGAACAATCAACAGCTAAATTTAGATCTTTTTGAGGATGCCCAGCGGTGGCCACGTAAGCCTTACTGCAGCGCTGATAAGACGGCGAGCTGTCGAATGTCACCATTGTTGAAAACTTTGCCAAGTTGGTGAAAAACTTTTGACAAAGTTGATGAAAAAATAGCCCGGATTGCTCCGGGCTATTTTTTTACTCGAAATGAAGTCTATGGCTGCTATGCAGCGTTTGCAGCCCTTCGCGACCTAGACTGCTACGCACCTTGTCCGCCACTTTTCGGTTATCCGTTGAGTCCAACTAGATCACGGGCTCTCGTGCATTGACATAGCAGTTGATTGACACACCGCGTGGCAATGCGCCCCAACAGCTCAAACTATGACTGCTCCGAACAGTTGTTACTCGATCACCACGTAGAACGGGTCGCTCTTTCCCAAAAGACTGTCGTCGACTTTGCGGATCAGGAAAGCCTCGACCATGTGGACCCCACGATAGGACAGCTGCTCCCAGCGAATACCCGGCTCATCGGAGCGATAGTAGTCGCCGCGCAGCGCGTTGGCACGGCGTGCAACCTCGTCCGTGTTCGTCACACGCCATTCGACCTTGTAGGTCTCAGGGAAAGGAAGCCCGAGATTGTTGCAGGCGTTGAAACGCACCCAGTATCCAGGTTGCGTGGGGGTAAGCGAGGCAAGCGGATGGACAAGCTGCCCATAGCGGGATGTACACAACTGTGCTCCAACATTCACGGTCAGTCGCGAGCTTCCAGTTGATCGCCATCGCGGACGGCGCATGTGCGGCAGACGATCAAAACCACTGGGCAGAGCTTCACGCCCGATCTTCTTCACCAGTGCCACCAGATCGGCCACGCCGGCCAAGACGGGGCTTCCCTGGACGACGGACAGCGCAGCTTCACTAACCTTAGCAGCCTTTTCAGCAGCCTCCCGAACTGCAAAGTCCTCACCGAAGACACGCTGCCACTTCCCGATGCTTTCCTCCCTGTCCGTCTCGTCGTAGGCGTCATCAATCCACCCGCGGTACAGATTGATCTTCGAGCGGAAATTTGAATACTTTGTGTCGTCCCAGGCAGTGCTTTGGATCTCCTCAAACAGCACGGGATTGCGCACTGTTGGCTTGCTTGGGTTTGCCTGCAGCCAATCATCGAGCCTATCGATCAGCGTCTTAAGCGTCGTGGGGACATCTACAAACCCTGCAGCTCCTTTATCAGTCGCGTACACATGCTTTCCGAGAAGCGTCGTCAGCAGGAACGAAGGACAGGTGAAGTTGGTCTTGATATCCCTGAGGTACTTCAGCAACCGCGTAGCCTTGCGAAAGTTGTTGTTCCCGCAGATGCTGTTGCGCTCGATCAGCCAGTCCGTGTAGTCGATCGGATTGGACTTTTCGAAGAGATTGGTATCGCGATTACAAACCTCCCAGACACCCGTTTGCAGGCGCTCCTTAACGCAAGGTGCCACGTCAATCTTGCGCTCGCCAGCGTACTCGATGGTGATGCAGTGCGAGTAGCGCCTGATCTTGTCCTTGTACAGGCCGAGCTTGCCCATCTGCACATATAGCTCGTTGATGTAGTCCTTCGCTTCCCAGCCCGCAACCGGCTTCACGTAAACCAGAAGATCCGCATCGAACGGATCGCCAGGCAGCGGTTTGATGATGGTCTTGTGAGCCCATGACCCTTGCGCGGCGAAGCCGATGATGGAAGGCTTCCAATCCAGTCCTCGCACCGCCGTCTTGATGGCTTCGATGCTGTTTTCGAGCTGATCGAAACGCGTGCTGTTCAAGTTGACGGTGTCGTTGAGAAAAGCGTTGAAGTCTTGAACCAGTTTCATTCGTCTACCCACCTTCAGCGAACGTTGCCTGCCATACGCAGCTCATTTACCAACTGGTCGGCACCAGCGTTCATTTGCTCCTCCATACGACTGCGCAAGAAGTTGTAGACCCAGTCGAAGATCAACGGACTAGAGGAGCGGTGGTTAAAGATGGCGTCTTGCAGCTCACGCGAACGCATGCTTATCTCCTGCTCCGAGGCGCCGCTGCGTGCGCGACCCAGGAGCTTCTTGACCTCATCGTTCAGACGGTCTAGCACCTCAATGGTCGCGACCTGCCGGTTGCATTCCCTGAGTGCCCAAATCATCACCGGCGTCATCGGAGCGAGCGTGGAAAGGACGAAGGTCGTCATAGTGTGATCGATGGCAAGAGAAATAAAACCGGCTCCTGCAATCAGCACCACGCAGCCTGTCAGGATGACGCGTCTGTATCGCTTTCGCAAAGCGCTGTCGTACCAGAGATTAGTGCGCTGGCACACCAACCTTGCCAAATAGAGCGGCAGTTCCTTGACGGCAAGTGGATACCAGTTGATCAGCCGTTGCTCGTCCTTTTCACTGAGCTTTTTGCATGCGTCAGCAAAGACATCTTCCGGATCAATGCGATTGCCGACGAGGAAGGTGTTCCAGTCCATCTGCAATACCGTGCAATCGAAATCCTCCTGCAGCTTCGCTGCACTCTTGAGCTGCGCACGGTGCCAGCGATCGAGAAGCAGAACCTCCAGGAAGCTGAACATCAGGGCTGCGAACGCGATGAACGGCTTCGCCGGGAGGAGCAGCGCTGACACGATCAGGCCGACTATCGGGAACACGAGTGAGATGATCAGGCCCACCGCCTGAACATTCTTGGCACGCCGATAGATCAGCGTTCTGGCACGCAACAGGTTAAGCATCCGCGTCTCCACCTGCTTCTTGTCGATTTCGTTCATGCTGTTCTCAGTTCCTTGCATCACTGCCTTTGTCTTTAGATCTCGGGTGTCGGCTCAAGCCCAACGTTTCCTGCGTTGCTGCGGATGCTCGCCGCCGCCTGCCCACACGCCGGTGGTCAACCAATTCTCGAAGTGCCACAGCCACTCCGCAGTCCAGGCGATGTAGGTATCGACCAGCTTCATCTGCGGCAGCCACTCTCGCTGCTTTGGCCACCAGAGACACAGCTTGGTGCCGGAACCGTTATGGGAGTAGACATGAGGCAGCACAGCCTCGTCGGCCAGGGTCGTCAAGTCAGGACCCAGTACGAACATTTCTGGTGGGCGGGAATCGGGTGTCAGGCGCAGTTCGCACTCGTAGACACGACCGAAGTCGCTCGGCGCCAGATGGAATCGATAGCGCAAGGCCCGGCCTGACTGAAACATCAACCGAGCGCCATCGAGGGGCAGGGCACGCAGTTCCACTGCTCGGTCGGCCAAGGTTGGTACGGGTGGGGGAGGGTAGCGTTTCATCAACGGCCGAAATACGTATGGGGACGTGATGCGACGCTGACTGGCGCCACGGCTGCCGACGAAATCAGCGTCACCCGGCCTGCAGCGCGGCTGCTTTGGCGATTCTGAGCCTGGTCCTGCTGGATCGCGTTCGCACAGCGTGGGCCAAACGAGCCTTCCAGCGCCTTGATCAGGACATCCATGCCCTCATGGTTTTCGATCGCGTGCAAGATGCGCTTCAAATCTCCGATAAGACGCCGGTGCCAAAAGAAAAAAGCCTCCTGCCGAGCAGGAGAATTCATGCAGGCTGCCAGGTTGTCCCGCGGGGCGGACGGATTGGGTAACACCCATTCTTCGAAACCATCGGGCCGAGGAATCCTCTTAAAGTGCAACGGCATCTGTTCAACGATATCAAGCAGCAATTCCAAGGGACTCTCGTGCGGCTGCGGCGCCTCCACCGCATACGCCATCGCGACCAGCGTCGTGAGGAAGACAGAGGAAGGTGCCACATCCTGGTTCCCTTGCGCATTTCCGAAGGCCACATTGCGATGTAGCTTCAATAGTTGCACCAGCCGGCACAGCAGCCGATCAAAAACCTCTTGTGCGTCGGGCAGAGGAGTTACATCAGCGCGTACCGCCGAATCCATTGACAAAGTTAGTGCCGCTGTGAAATTCGGGGAGATGGCGGCAGCGTGATCGAAATGCTTCGCGTACCCGCGCGGATTCGTGGAATCGAAAAACCGCAGTTCACGATCAGGGATAAGGCCGTGTGTTTCGCCGAACGGCGCGGCCAACAACGGCGAGTCAATGACCGGCGCGATGTCGGCGCACATGCCTTCAGCATATTCCAGCGTCGCACAACGCTCCCAGCGGAGCAGCCGTAGGCCATGGGCATCGGCGTAGCGGGACAAGGCGCGATGCAGCCGGTCAAGCAGCAAGGCTGGTCCGTGCTCACCGTCGTACTTGTGGCGCGCCTCAGGTACCAGGCGTGCGATCAGATCAATATCGAAACCCTCACGCGAGCCATCACGGGGCCGCACGATGGTGCCCAA
>JAHAYB010000084.1 GCA_018384835.1 Comamonas sp. | reverse complement strand
AGCGCACCCCAAGCAATGCCGAAGCGGGCGCTGTTCAGGCAGGTGAAGGGACCTTTTAAGCCTTGCACTTCGGGGAAGGCGTTTTCTTCCGGCACAAACACTTCGTCCATGACGATTTCGCCAGTAATCGAAGCACGCAGGCCGACCTTGCCGTGGATGGCGGGGGCGGTTAGGCCCTTCATGCCCTTGTCCAGAATAAAGCCGCGAATGGAGCCGACTGTGCCGCTCTCGCTCACTTCTTTCGCCCAGACGACGAATACATCGGCAATCGGGCTGTTGGTAATCCACATTTTTGCGCCGCTCAGTTTGTAGCCGCCGTCCACTTTTTGGGCGCGGGTAATCATGCTGGCGGGGTCGGAGCCGTGGTCAGGCTCGGTCAGGCCAAAGCAGCCGATGTACTCACCAGTGGCTAGCTTGGGCAGGTATTTTTGCTTCTGCGCCTCGGTGCCGAAGGTGTTGATAGGAACCATCACCAGCGAAGATTGCACGCTGGCCATAGAGCGGTAGCCGGAATCGACACGCTCAATTTCACGCGCTACCAGGCCGTAGCTGACGTAGTTCAGCCCTGCGCCGCCGTACTCCGTGGGGATGGTGGGGCCAAGCAGACCCAGCTCGCCCATTTCGCGGAAGATGCCGGCCTCGGTTTTCTCGTGGCGGAACATGTCTTGCACACGGGGGGCGAGTTGGCCTTGGCAGTAGTCGCGCGCTGCGTCGCGAATCATGCGCTCGTCTTCGGTCAGTTGCTGGTCGAGGTGAAAGGGGTCATCCCATTGGAAGTTGCGGCTCATGGCTGTCTCCTGAAAAAATTTATCCATCACAAAATTGCATATACGGCTGGCTGGGTATGGCTGCCTAAACCGGCCTATGCCTTGGAGCCTCTTTTGCTCCAAAGGCACAAGGACGCATTCTTCACAATTAAAACCAACAAGGCAAACGAATTTATCGCACAGTCACATGCGTAAAATGCATATCTGGGCAGTTTCCAGGTTTGCCCGCCCGCTTGTGATACCCGCCCATACCCATGCACCGATGCTCCCATGCGCCGCCGCTTTTTACCCTCCACCCAAGCCCTGGCCTGCTTTGAGGCCGCTGCCCGCCACCAAAGCTATACCCTGGCCGCGCAAGAGCTGGCGCTGACGCAAAGCGCCGTCTCACGCCAAATTGCCGGGTTGGAGGATTTGCTGGGGCTGCCCCTGTTCAAACGCACCCGCCACGGGGTCAGCCTGACGGAAGCGGGGCAGCAATACGCCCGCCAAGCTGCCCACTGGCTGCAAGGGCTGGAGCACGACACGCTGGAGGTGATGGCGCACCACGGCAAAAGCGGCAGCATCTCGCTAGCGGCAGTGCCTACTTTTGCCACCCGCTGGCTGGTTCCACGCCTGCCGTTACTAGCGCAGCAGCACCCGGATTTGCTGGTGCATATCGACGTGCGCACCCGCCCCTTCAGCTTTGCCGACAGCCATTTTGACGCGGCACTGTGCGCAGGCACACCCGAGCAACTGGCCAACTGGCCGGGCGTGCAGGCGCAGTGGTTGATGGATGAATACATCGTGCCCGTGTGCAGCCCCGCCCTGCTCGATACCGTGGTGCAGCGTGGGCAAGGCCGCGCCCACCAGCCCGTGCGCCCTACCGAGATTGCCCGCCTGCCACTGTTGCAACAAAGCACCCGCCCCTATGCCTGGCGGCAATGGCTGGAGACGGCAGGCATTCCCAGCCTCCACGCGCTGGAGGGGCCGCGCTACGAGCTGTTTTCCATGCTGGCCGAGGCGGCCACCTGCGCCATGGGCGTGGCGCTGATGCCGCCCCTGCTGATTCAGGCCGAACTGCTGCGTGGTGATTTGGTGATTGCCAACGCCCTGCCCTTGCAACTGGAGCACAGCTATTACCTAGTCACCCCCGAAGGCAAGCGTAGCGAAGCGCTAGAGCGCTTTAGCACTTGGCTGTTGGGGCTGGTCGATGCCGCAAAGTAGGCGCTCGGCAGCGAAGGTGCGCCTGATTAGTACCGTGGGTATGTTTTAAGGCAGCTCTTGGGGCAGCTCTTGAGCCTCCGGGGCGCTAAAGCAGTCACGAAAGCTAAATACGGTAGAGGTAAAAAACACCGCTGCCAAAGCCATCGCCCCCGCCACCACCAAGATGCCAGCGGCAGGTCCCACCGCCAGCATGAGTAGGGTCAGCACCAGCCCTAGGCCAACGCCAAACACCCCCATCAGCACAAGCCAACCGAGCCCATACACCAAAAATGCCCCCATATTGCGCGTACAAGCCACGATGCTAAAAAACATTGCTTTGAGCGCTGACACCTGATGCCAATGCGCCAATGCCGGGGCGTGCCAAAACAGCAGCGACAGGGGCAGATACAGCAACATCGCCAGCCACATAGCGCGTTGAAAGCTGGGGGTTTGCGCTAGCTCGGCATTGAGCGGCTGTAGGCCGAGATAGACGCGGGCAAACTCGCCACCATCCATCGTGCTAGACAGCAGCATCAACAGGCCAAAGCCGATGGCATACAACACCCCCAAATGCACCAAAATGCGCAAGCGCTGGCGACCGGTGCGAAACGCCATCAGCAGCAAGGCCGGGGTGGGGGTGCGGTGCTGCCAAGCCTCAGCGGCGGCCACCATCATCACCAGTGAGGCCGTGGGCAGCAGCGCCAACGCCAGCACCGGGCCAATCAACGGCAACATGCTGGCCACAGAGACGGCGGCCATGCTCAGAAAAAACAGCACTGACAGCGCCCAAGGCTGTCGGCCAAAGGTTTGCAGCCCCAGGCGAATCCATTGCAGGCCAGCAGAAGGGGGGACGATATGTAACTTCATGGGTGCCTATTTGCTTTCTAGGTACCACTGGATAACGTATTTGGCGATAAAGCCAATAAAGCCCACGGCCAAGCCCAGAAATAGCACAAACGTGCCAAATTTGCCCGCTTTGGACTCCCAAGCCAGATGGCCGATGATAAAAAGCATGAACACAATCAATGCGCCCACGCCATAGGTCATAAAAAATTCTGAAAACTGCTCTTCAGTAAAGCCAAAAATCACGGCACGACTTCCTTTTTGACAGGTTTGAGTGAAATAGCCAACCAGCCCGCGATTGTGCAGCAGTGCCGTGGGCCTTGGCTAAGGCGGGCACAATCCCCACCCATGCGTTTTGCCCCTGAACCTTCTTTGGCTACAAACAGCCCTGCGCGTACAGCCATCTTGCTGTGCAATTTAGGCACTCCCAATGCCCCCACCGCTGCCGCTGTGCGCCCTTATCTGGCGCAGTTTCTGAGCGACCCGCGTGTGGTAGAGATTCCTAAAATCGCCTGGCTGCCGATTTTGCATGGCCTGATTTTGCGCCTGCGCCCCAAAGCCTCTGCCGCCAAATACGCCCAGGTGTGGGATAAGGCGGGCGCAACAGGCTCGCCCCTGCTGCACTGGACGCGCCAGCAGGCCGGGTTGCTGCGCGGCTGGCTCAGTCAGGCTGGAGCCAGCGGTATTTTGGTGGAGTACGCCATGCGCTATGGCCAGCCCAGTATTGCCAGCCAGCTCGATGCCCTCAAGGCGCAGGGTGCGCAGCGTATTTTGATTGTGCCGCTCTACCCACAATATTCAGGCACCACCACCGCCAGCGTGTGCGATGCCGTCTATGCCTGGGCGGGCCGCCAGCGCCATATTCCAGAACTGCGCTTTGTGCAGCGCTACCACGACCACCCCGGCTATATCGCCGCCCTGGCCGCCAGCGTGCGCCAACATTGGCAGGCGCAAGGCGGGCGGGCAGAAAAACTGGTCATGAGCTTTCACGGCGTACCGGAGCGCACCCGCACCCTGGGCGACCCCTATGTGGACGAATGCCTGCACACCGGCAAGCTGCTGGCGCAGGCACTGCAATTGCCGCCGGAGCAATACCTCATCACCTTCCAGTCACGCTTTGGCAAGGCCAAATGGGTAGAGCCTTACACCCAGCCCAGCTTGGAAGCCCTAGCTAGCAGCGGCACACGCAGCGTAGAGGTGATTTGCCCCGGCTTTGCCAGCGACTGCATTGAAACCCTGGAGGAAATCCAGCTAGAAGTGCGCGATGCTTTTATAGCGGCGGGTGGCAAGGCGTTTTCTTATATCCCTTGCTTGAACGACCGCCCCGACTGGATGAACGCCCTGCGCGACTTGAGCTTGCAGCATTTGCAGGGGTGGTTGCCGTTGTCAGAAAACTAGGTATCGCCCCTAGCACCCAGCGGTGGCTGCTGCCCAGAAACCCCTCCTCAAATTGACAACCAGTTTTCAAAATGGCAAACTGGTTGTCAACTTAGGAGTTCAACATGCCACAAACCAAAGCAGACCAG
>JAHAYB010000061.1 GCA_018384835.1 Comamonas sp. | reverse complement strand
TTGGCAATATTATGGCCAACCGTATCTAGGTTTTTGGACGCAGCATTTAAGCCTGCTAAGGATTGTTGAAAGCTCATGGCATTCTCCTACTAAAAATTTGTTAATTTGATGTCTGGTATTGGGTTAATAGACGGCTTCAATGCTATCGAGTGTTTTTATATCCCCATTGGCCAGCTCCAAATACAGGCGGCCATTATCTACACGGGATGAAATAACACTGCTAGGGCTTAAAGTTTGGGCGGCAACTACCGTCTCATTATTACGAGCCTCAACCTTAAAGCGCAGGTTGGAGGTATCACCCTCATAATCTTCCGGCGGGGTCCAGTTAAAGTAATTACGGCCTTCATCCGCCGTACCATAATCCATAGTGTCAACCACTTGGCCGCTAGCGGACAAGATTTTGATGGTGACTTCTGGACTGGAGTCGCTCAGATTAAATGCGCCTGTACCCATCACGCTTTGGCTGGTATTACCGGCCTCATCCACACTTTCCACAGACACAACACCCAGTTGGTCGCCTTCAGACAAAATAGTGCGGCCAATCATGCTACTGCCCTGCAAAATCTGCATGGAATTAAACTGGCTGGTCACACTGGTGACGGTATCGTTGAGTTTTTCAAGCCCCGTGACCGTGCTGATTTGTGCCATCTGTGAAGTCATTTGCGCGTTATCCATGGGATTCATGGGGTCTTGGTTTTGGAGCTGGGCAACGAGCAAGGCCAAAAACTGGTCTTGCATTTCAGCCGCAGAGCTGACACCGCCGGGATTGCTACTACCGGTGCTACTGGTGCTGCTGGAGGATGTGGTTTCGGAAATGCCGTTAATCATAAAAGTACCTCTGGCAGAAATAGTCTGCCTTTAATTCCTACGGTTACTATCTCGTACTAACTTTGTACTAATTTGGTATTACTGGCCTAGCTGCAATGTTTTGAGCAGCAGGGTTTTGGCGGTATTCATCGCTTCTACGTTATTTTGGTAGGAGCGTGAGGCGGAAATCATATTCACCATCTCATCAACCGCGCTGACATTGCTGTGGGTAACATAGCCTTGCTCATCAGCCAAGGGGTGTTGTGGGGAAAATACTTTGCGCCCAGGGGTATCATCCTCTTCAATACTGACGACTTTGACACCAGCGACCCCATCTTCTTTCAAATCTTCGCCCATGGGGACGGTTTGAAAAACCACTTGGCGGGCTTTATAGGTTTGCCCATCTGGCCCGGCAACGGCATCCACGTTTGCCAAGTTAGAGGCCACTACGTTAAGCCGCTGGGATTGGGCACTTAATGCGCTGCCCGAGACGCTGAAAATAGAGAACATCGACATGGCGTAAATCCTTTTAAGCCTATAAAACTTGTAAAACTAATCGATAAGACTAAAACTACCTTGGTTTATCTAGCGCTTACGCCTACTGCCCGGTAATTGCAGAGAGCAGGGTTTTAGAAGAGCCGTTGATAAAGCGCAGCGTGGCCTCGTAGCGCACGGCGTTGTCGGCAAAGTTGGCGCGTTCGCGGTCCATATCCACCGTGTTTTCATCCATGGAGGGCTGCGAGGCCAGCGAGTAGGCCAAGCGCCCTTGCTCATCGCGTGCAAAGCTCAAGGTAGGCAGCACCATGTGCTGCTGGTGCGTGGTGCTGGCTTGGCGCATGGCTTGGTGCGAGGCGCTGGGCGGCTGGGTGGCATCCTTGAGGGTTTGGGCAAAATCAAAATCACGCGCCACATAGCCCGGCGTGTCGGCGTTGGCAATGTTGCTAGATAGCAGGCGCTGGCGCTCGGCACGCAGCACCAGGGCATCGGTTTGGAAGTTGATATTTCCGGTAATTTTGTTGAACATGGCGGCTCCTTGGCACAGCCTGTACAGCCTCAATAGTGTGAACAGTGGCCATGCGCGGCTGGGTGAAATGCAGTGGGATAGGGCGTGTATGGTGAGAACACGTCCGAACACGTCCCGAGGATTATGAAAACCGCCCTGTTTTTCTAAGCCCGAAAGAGCGCCCTTGCCACCGCCTTATTCCGGCTTTTAAGCCTGCGCACTTGGCCTTACAGTTGCTGACAACGCACGGGCAAGGCCAGCGGCACATGCCTCAGACCACCGCCCTGGCGTTACCTTAAAAAAACATAGCGTTAGTTCAGCAAACTTTTCACACAACCTTCTTTTTTGGGATGCCAACACACCCCTTATCAAACTATCAAACGACTTAAACCGCTCAAACTGCGCGTTACTTGTTACTTGTTACTTACCTCTGCCGCCACACACACCAGCAACCCTGCCCCTGTTTTTGCCCTTTAGCCTTTAGTGATGCTTGCTCCACGCCAACACCCCCTGCCACCGATTGCGCTACGCTTGAATGCACAGCGTGGTGGTGCATTGCGCCACCAGCCCCTGCGCTGGCTGGGTGCAAAGGTGCTGGCCGCTGCTGCGGCGCTAGCAGGCGCTGTGGGGGGCATGGCTGGGGTAGGCGTTGGAGTAGGGGCGTTTGCGCCCACCCAAGCGCAAGCCCAGGACATGCAAAGTGCCCAAAGCGCCCAAGCCTTTGAGGCACTGGGCGCACAGTGGCTAGAGCAAGCACTGCCCCAGCACAGCGAGCCTCAATCCCAAGGGCTGCGCCTAGAGCTGGAGGTGGGTAAACTCGATGCACGCCTAAACTTAGCGCCTTGCGAGCAGGTGCAACCCTATCTGCCCGCTGGCTCTAAGCTATGGGGGCGCAGCCGTATTGGTTTGCGCTGCGTGCAGGGGCAGCGGCCATGGAATGTCTTCCTCCCCGTCACGGTTCGTGCTTGGGGGCCGGCCTGGGTGCTGGCCCATAACGTCAACGCCGGCGAGGTGCTGGACTCCAGCAGCGCCATGCTCTCCGATGTGGACTGGGCAGCAGAAAGCTCGCCCATCATCGCTTTGCAACAAGACTGGGTTGGCCAGGTTGCCGCCCGCCACTTGCGTGCGGGACAAGCACTGCGCCAAGTGCTGGTGCGTCCGCCAGAGATTTTCCAAAAAGGCGCAACCGTACGGGTACTGGCGCAAGGAGCGGGCTTTACGCTGACCTCCTCGGGCGTTGCGCTTACTGGTGCAGGCGTAGGCCAAAGCGTGAAAGTGCGCATGGAAAACGGGCGCTTAGTCTCTGGCACAGTGACCCCTGAAGGTGATGTGCAAGTAGGTTTGTAAACCACAGTTACAAAACAGCATTTAAGTTTTAACGGCTCAAGCCGATAGCACTGTTGAGGCAGAAAAAACTTCTGCACAGGATTTGGAGAAAAGAAATGAAGGTCGGAATCAACAACAATCTGGAAGCGCTGGCTAGCAAAATTCAGCAAAACGCCACGCAAAATGCGCAGCAAAAACAAGCTGGGTCGGCTTCTGAGGTGCTGCACACCAGCACCCGCAATGCCCAGGCAGGGGTTCCTGTAACGGTGTCGCAATCGGTGCGCTCGCTGGACCACAACGCCAAAACCTCTAGCGATATCGATATGGCCAAAGTGCAAGCCATGCGCCAAGCCATTGCGGATGGAAGTTTTCGTGTCAACGCCGAGGCTATCGCCGATAAGCTGCTGGGTGATGCCAGCCTGTTCTTAGGCGCTGGCCGCGTCTGATTCGGTATCCAAGCACCGCACACACCGTACAAACCACCATTCAAATTGGGGTTTTAGGGTTTTATTTAACGAACGAATAACGACTGATAGCCTTTTCATTCGCTCCTGCTTCAATGCCCCGCTGCTTTGTGCAACCGCGCCGCCTTTCCCCCGACCTCAGGCGCACGAGCACTACCGGCGGGGCTTTATGCTGGGCGTTGTATTCAGGGCATAGGCGCGGTGTTACCCCGGTTTACCCCTTTTGCCCTTTCTTAACCTCTGTTTTTATCCACCAGAAAGCCCCACCATGCAACTGCAACAAGCCCTGGAACAAATGGACGGTATGCTGGACTTGCTTGCCCCTTTACTCAGCGGCAATGAGCCAGATGCCATCGAGCAAGCCGCCGAGCAGCTGCGCCAAAGCATGAGCGCCTTTGTCCGGCTTGCCCAGCAGTTTGAGCCAGCGGCCTTCACCCCCCGCAATGTGGCGCATATGCAGGCCATTTCTGAGCGCCTGACCCAAATGCGTGGCCACATCATCAAAATGGCCGCCATCACCAGCCAGCAACTGCAAACCCTACTGCCTGAACAAAGCGGCGGCAACCACACCTACGGCGCTAGCAAAATCCCCCCTGGCGCAGCCGCCTCGGTAGCGCGGCTGTACCACGTCAGCGGCTAGGGGATGTGCGGCGCTCTACCGCAAAAACGGCAACTGGGTGAAGATTTGCAAAATCGTAGCGTTCACCAAATCCACAAAAAACGCCCCCACTAGCGGCACCACCAAATAGGCTTTGTAAGAGGGGCCAAAGCGGTCGGTAATCGCCTGCATATTGGCAATTGCCGTGGGCGTAGCCCCCAGGCCAAAGCCACAATGCCCGGCGGCTACCACCGTTGCGTCATAGTCGCGCCCCATAAAGCGGTAGGTGATGAACACGGCATACACCATCATCAGCCCCACCTGCGCCAGCAAGATGATGGCCACGGGGCCTGCCAAATCCGCCAGCTCCCACAGGCGCAGCCCCACCAGCGCCATAGCCAGAAACAGCGATAGCGAGGCGTTGCCAAACACATCAATCGCCCGGTCAAACATCTCAAAGTGGAACAAATGCGTCAGCACATTGCGCAGCACCACCCCGCTGGCCAGCGCCCAGACAAAGGTAGGCAACTCAAAGGCTGTGCCCTTAGTCCAGGTGCTTAACAAGTCTGCACTGGTCAGGCAGGCGGCAAACATGGCCAGGGTTTCAATGGCGACATAGGCGGTAATCAGGCGCGGCTGGTCGAACATATCGAAGGCCAGGCGCTTGGCCTGCTCTTCCTTCTTCGCCTGCTCGTGGCGCGGCGTGCCAGAGATGGTCTCCTTGCTGCTGCGCTCAGTGTGCGGCACAGGCTGGCGCTGCTGCTTGCGAATCAGGTAACGCGCCACCGGCCCACCAATCAGACCACCAAACACCAGGCCAAACGTGGCCGTGGCAATCCCCAAAGTGGTTGCGCCGGTAATGCCGTATTGGTTCTCAAGAATCGGCCCCCAAGCGCCCGCCGTGCCGTGGCCGCCCGTCAGCGTGATGGAGCCTACTACCAAGCCAATCAAAGGCTTTAGCCCTAAAGCCGCCGCCAAAGCCACGCCCACTACGTTTTGCAACAAAATAAAGAGCGACACAATCACCAGCAGCACCACCAAGGGCTTGCCGCCCTCCTTCAGGCGGGTGAAGTCTGCGCTCAGGCCAATTGAGGCAAAAAACATCAGCATAAAAGTGGTCTGCAAATCGGTATTGATTTTGAACTTCCAGCCCAACGTGGCATTCAGCGCGGTCACCAAAGCCGCCGCCAATAGGCCGCCGGCTACCGGCTCAGGGATGTTGAAAGTAGCCAAAAACTGGATGCGGTACACCAGCCAATGCCCCACCAACATCACCAGCGCCGCCACAATCAGCGTGTGGTAAGCATTCAGGGTTATTTCCATAATTCGCACTCCTTACAGGACGGTGATGCAAGCCATCATGCCAGTGCGCTGGCGGCGACTCCATCAGGGAAAGCAAGCAACCCGCCCAAGCGAACGCCGGGGCGGGTTGCAAAAGCAAAAAACAGGTTGAATGCGGTACTGTAAGCGCAGTGGAGGGCTAGCCCCGCAAAGGCTGGCCGCTCTTAGTTGGCAAATTTGCTCAAAGCCACAAAAAGACCAACAGCGGCAAAAATCGACCCCATGCACCACTTGATGATTTCAGCCTGTGCCTTGGCAACCTCAGCCCGCAGCTCGCCTTTCAGCTCGCCGACTTCTTTCCGAACGACCTCCACATCACCACGCGTCGCCAATTGCTGGACATACAGCGCGTAACGCCGATCAATCTCTTTATTGATCGACACAACCACAGCGCGAGCCTCTTTGTCCTCAATGCCCACCTTGCGAAAAGCTGTATAAATTTCCAGTTCCATCGTCAAAGCTTACTCTAACAACTCAAAAACCCGTAGCCAACAAACCCGCCTGTCCCCACACCCACAAAGACACAAACATGCTACTCGCCTCCCTGATTTTTATCCTCACCCTCATCCTTGTTATCTGGCAGCCACGCGGCCTGGGCATTGGCTATAGCGCCTTGGGCGGGGCTGTACTGGCACTGCTGGCGGGCGTGGTGCAACTGGCAGATATTGGCGTGGTGTGGGGCATTGTGTGGGATGCCACTTTTACCTTTGTGGCGCTCATCATCATCTCGCTGATTCTGGATGAGGCAGGCTTTTTCACCTGGGCGGCTCTGCATATCGCCCGCTGGGGCGGCGGGCGTGGGCAGTGGCTATTTCCGCTGGTGGTACTGCTGGGTGCGGTGATTTCTGCCGTATTTGCCAACGATGGCGCTGCGCTGCTGCTGACCCCCATCGTTATCGCCATTTTGCAGCGCTTGCGGTTTTCGGCAGCCGCTACCCTGGCCTTCATCATTGCCACCGGCTTTATTGCCGATACCGCCAGCTTGCCGCTGGTGATTTCCAACTTGGTCAACATCGTGAGCGCCAACTTCTTTGAGTTGTCTTTTGCCCGCTATGCGCTGGTGATGCTTCCCGTCAACCTGGTATCAGTGGCCGCCTCGCTGCTTATGCTGTGGCTGGTGTTCAGGCATCAATTGCCTGCCCGCTATTCCATGGAAGAGCTGGCCGCACCCAACACAGCCATTGTTGACCGGCAGGTGTTCTATGCCGCCTTTCCGCTGCTGGCGGCCTTGCTGCTGGCCTATTTTGTGCTGGCTCGCTGGAGCC
Source organism: Comamonas sp. (assembly GCA_018384835.1). Classification (GTDB taxonomy): domain Bacteria; phylum Pseudomonadota; class Gammaproteobacteria; order Burkholderiales; family Burkholderiaceae_C; genus Comamonas. The sequence goes on along the minus strand of JAHAYB010000061.1, from coordinate 82 downwards.
TGCCGTTTTGCCTGGTCGCAGGCGGTGCAGCGCTGGTTTTGCTGCTGGTTGCTAGCCGCGCGGGTCAGCCTGGGCATCAAGC
>JAHAYB010000032.1 GCA_018384835.1 Comamonas sp. | reverse complement strand
GTACTTGGCGGCCAGTTTTTCGCGCTTGAGTTCGCGCTCGATCAAAGCTTTCTTAGCCATGCGCCACCTCAGTTCTTGAAGGGGAATTTGAACGCGGCGAGGAGGGCTTTGCACTCATCGTCGGTCTTGGCGGTGGTGGTGATGCTGATGTTCAAACCACGCAGAGCGTCCACCTTGTCGTATTCGATTTCGGGGAAGATGATTTGCTCTTTCACGCCCACGTTGTAGTTACCACGGCCATCAAAAGAGCGGCCAGAGATACCACGGAAGTCGCGCACACGGGGCAGTGCCACGGTGACGAAACGGTCTAGAAATTCATACATCTGAACGCCGCGCAGGGTCACCATGCAGCCAATGGCTTGGCCTTCACGGATTTTGAAGCCAGCAATAGCGCGTTTGGCTTTGGTAACTACGGGCTTTTGACCGGCAATTTTTGCCAAGTCGTTTACCGCGTTATCCAGCACCTTCTTATCGGCGACAGCCTCGCCCACACCCATGTTCAGGGTGATTTTGCTCAGGCGGGGCACTTCCATTTCGGAGGTGTAGCCAAATTTGGCCTTGAGTTCAGCCGCGATTTTTTCGCGGTACAGTTTTTGCAGTCGTGCCATGTGTTACTCCTTAGGCCGCCGTAATTTCAGCGCCGGTGGACTTGAACACGCGCACACGCGTGCCGTCAGGATTGACCTTGATGCCCACGCGGTCAGCCTTGCCAGTGGCGGCATTGAAAATCGCCACGTTGGACTGGTGGATGGGCATGGATTTTTCCACGATGCCGCCGGTCGTACCCTTCATAGGGTTGGGCTTGACGTGTTTTTTCACCAGGTTGATGCCCTCAATCACGAGACGGGACTCATCCTTGCGCAGGCTGACAACGCCGCGTTTGCCTTTATCACGACCAGTCAGCACGATGACTTCGTCGCCTTTGCGAATCTTGTTCATGGTGCTTCCTTTAGAGAACTTCAGGGGCCAAGGACACAATCTTCATGAACTTTTCAGTACGCAGTTCACGAGTGACAGGGCCAAAAATACGGGTGCCGATGGGTTCGAGCTTGGCGTTCAGCAACACAGCAGCATTAGAGTCGAACTTGACCAAAGAGCCGTCAGGACGACGGATACCCTTGGCAGTACGCACCACTACCGCGTTGTAGATGTCGCCTTTTTTGACGCGACCACGCGGAGCAGCTTCCTTGATGCTCACTTTGATGATGTCGCCAACACTGGCATAACGGCGATGCGAACCACCCAGCACCTTGATGCACAGGACAGACTTCGCGCCGGTGTTGTCGGCAACCTCTAATCGAGATTCTGTTTGGATCATTTCAATATTCCCAACTTGCTCCAGCAACGACCGACAGCCCCAAAAGTCTAGCCCTGGGGCCGCCTGCGCAGCCGGTCAGTCTTGGGCCCGTCGTCCACACTGCAAACCATTTACAGTGCTTTCGCTGGGCAGATAAACTTCATGCTTTTAGACATGAACAGCGCATTATGAAGGCAGCGGTATTACCTGTCAAGCCCTGCCCAAGGGCAAAGCGGCTGTCTATGATGCAACGCTATGAACACCACCACATCCCCCTCCCCTACCGACCACAACCACGCCCGCTTGCTATTTGTTGGCGGCGGCAATATGGCCAGCGCCATCATTGGCGGCTTGCTGCGCCAGGGCTGGCCTGCCAGCGCGATGGCTGTGGTTGAGCCACTAGAAGCAGCCCGCGTTGCTTTTGAGCAACAAGGCTTGGCTACCCACGCCGATGCCAGTAGCGCCCAAGCCGCTTGCAGCCAAGCGGACTTGGTGATTTGGGCGGTCAAGCCGCAAAGCCTAGCTGAGGCCGCCGCCCCCATTGCCCCCCATTGCCCCCAGGCGCTGCATTTGAGTATTGCCGCTGGCATCCCCACCGCCAGCCTGTCGCGCTGGCTGGGTAGCGAGAAGGTCGTTCGCGCCATGCCCAATACCCCCGCCCTGATTGGTCAGGGCATTTGCGGCCTGTACGCTGGCACGGCTGTGGATGAGGCTGGGCGCAATCTGGTCACCCAGGTGCTGGCAGGCACAGGCCGCAGCCTATGGGTGGCGCAAGAGGCGGATTTGGATGCCGTCACAGCGCTATCCGGCTCCGGCCCCGCCTATGTGTTTTTACTGCTGGAGACCATGACCGCTGCGGGTACGCAAATGGGCTTGCCGCCCGCGCAAGCCTATCAACTGGCGGTGGCTACCTTCCAAGGCGCGTCAGCACTGGCCGCCCAGTCTGAGGAGGATGCTGCCACCTTGCGCCAGCGCGTCACCAGCAAAGGCGGAACCACCCACGCCGCCATTACCCACATGCAGCAGACGCAGATTCCCGAGCACTTTACCGCCGCCCTGCACCAGGCCCGCCACAGAGCACAAGAGCTGGCAGCAGAATTTGGTCAGTAACTGCGCCACGACCAAATCGCTTCGGAATGGCTACTTGAGCGCAAACCCCAGCGCCACACCGGCAAACAGGCTTGCGCCCATCCAGTGGCTTTTGCTAAAGGCCGTAAAACACCCCGGACGCTGGCGCTGGCGTATCAAGGTGAAATGCCATAGCACTTGAGCAGCAGCACCAGCCAAGCCCAGCCACAGCGGCCAGCCCAAGTCATAGGGCTGCAAAACCCAGGCCGTTAGCCCCAGGCAACCAACGAAGAAGGCCATTACCGCCGCTACATCCCAGCGCCCCAGGGTAATGGCTGAGGTGCGCATACCAATCAGCAAATCGTCATCGCGATCCACCATGGCGTATTCGGTATCGTAGGCCAGCACCATCAGCATATTGGCTAGCCACAGCGTCCAGCCCACTGCGCCCACCTGGCCCGTGACGGCGGCAAAGGCAATCACAATCCCGAAATTAAAGGCAATCCCCAAAAACGCTTGCGGCATGGAAAAAAAGCGCTTGGTATAGGGGTAAAGAATGGTGAACAGCACGGCGGGCACTGACCAGGCCACCGCCTCCCAGCGGGTGGAGAGCACCAGGGCAAAGCCCATCAGCGTCAGCACAATGCCCACGGTGGCGGCCTCTTTGACCGATAGCTCGCCCGTGGTAATGGGGCGGGCGGTGGTGCGTTTGACATGGCGGTCAAACTTGCGGTCGGCAATGTCGTTGATGGTGCAGCCGGCGCTGCGCATCAAAGGCGTGCCAACAACAAAAACAATGAATAGATGCCAGCCCGGAAAGCCCTGTGCCGCCACCCACAGCGCGGTCAGCGTGGGCCAGAACAGCACCAACCAGCCCGCAGGCCGATTAAAGCGAATCAAATCCAGATACAACGCCAGCTTAGAGCGCGGCGCATGAGCGGCAGAAGCAGTAGAGGGGTGGGCGGTAGAAGTCATGGTCAGCCATTGTGCGCAAAAATACAAAAGGCTCGCAAACGCAAGCCTTATGGATTGATGAGCGGCCTAGCTAGTGCTTGGCCTAGAGCATCTTTATGCCTCCAGCAAAGCGCGTAGCATCCAGGCGGTTTGCTCATGCACGGTTAGGCGCTGGGTGAGCAGGTCGGCGGTAGGCTCATCGTCAGCGTCATCGACCAAGTCCAGCATACCCCGGGCGGTGCGGGCAACCGCTTCGTGGCCTTCTACCAAAATGCGCACCATCTCCAGCGCCTTGGGCGGCTGGGCAGGTACATCTGGCAGGGAGGACAGCTTGCTAAACGCGGCGTAAGAGCCAGGTGCAATATGCCCCAAAGAGCGGATGCGCTCGGCAATCGGGTCCACCGCATTCCACAGCTCGGTGTATTGGTCCATGAACATGGTGTGCAGGGTGTTGAACATCGGCCCTGTTACGTTCCAGTGGAAGTTGTGGGTGGTCAGGTACAGCGTGTAGGTATCGGCCAGCAGGTGCGATAGCCCTTTGGCAATGGCTGCACGGTCTTTTTTGCGGATACCGATGTTGATAGCAGGAACTGCGCCATTGGCCTTAGCAAGCGCACGCAGTTTGCCGGTTTTGCCAGTTTTTTTGGCTTTGCTACTGGTAGCGCTAGGTTTTTTGGTGAGTTTTTTAAGTTGAGTGACCATATAGAGATATCCACTGCCCATCCAAGGGCGAAAAGGCGAAAAGGCGAAAAATAAGACCACTCATGCTAACGCTATCCTGCCTCCAGCGCTAGCGCTTGGGAGGAGCCGTTCTCTCAAACCAAGCGCTGCACGCCCAGCAGGGGGCACGCCTTAATGGCTTGGCGCAGCGCGTGGATAGCCTCGTGGCGGGTGAAGCTGCGCCGCCACACCAGGCACACCCGCCGACTTGGTGGAGGTGTGCCGTCTTTTTCCACAATCGGCAGGTAGCGGATAAAGCTCTCTTGCTGGGCGCTTGCAGCGGCAGTGGGCAAGGCGTGCTCAGGCACGGAGAGGCGCGGCACCAAGGTAACGCCCATGCCAGCGGCCACCATGTGCTTAATAGTTTCTAGCGAAGAGCCTTCAAAGCTGCGCTGAATCCCAGATGCCGCACCATCTGCCCCACCGGCGTAGCGGGCAAATTCGGGGCAGACTTCCAGCACATGGTCACGAAAGCAATGCCCAGCGCCTAGCAAGAGCATGGTTTCTTGGCGTAAGTCATCGGCGCACACGCTCTCGCCTTGCGCTAAGGCGTGGCTGCTAGGCAGGGCGGCAAAAAAAGGTTCTTCATACAAGGGCGCTGCGGCTAGCCCCACATCAGGAAAAGGCTCGGCCAAGATGGCGCAATCAATCTCACCGGTGCGCAGCATCTCCAGCAGCTTGGTGGTGAAGTTTTCTTGCAGCATCAAGGGCATTTGTGGGGTCTGGGCGATGCTGTTGCGCACCAAGTCGGGCAGCAGGTAAGGGCCGATGGTGTGAATCACCCCCAAAATCAGCGGCCCGGCTAAGGGGTCTTTGCCGCGCTTGGCAATTTCTTTGATTTGCGCGGCCTGCTCCAGCACGCTTTGCGCTTGGCGCACGATGAGCGCTCCCAACGGGGTGAGGCTGACTTCTACTGCGTTGCGCTCAAAAATTTTCAGGTCTAGCTCCACTTCCAGTTTTTTGACGGCAACTGACAAGGTCGGCTGAGAGACAAAGCAAGCCTTGGCTGCCCGTCCAAAGTGCTTTTCACGGGCAACTGCCACGATGTATTTCAATTCTGTAAGAGTCATTTTGCGAGGTGGCTGCCATATGCACGGTTTGTTACATTGTTACATAACTTATGTCTTATTTTTTTCAAGCCTTTAGGTAGTCAGTGCGTCCGCCTAGCCAGCGTTGGATGTGTGCTTGCGCTTGGTGTGGATAGCGCTGCAACATTTGTGGGGCCAGCGCCCGTGCCCAGTCCAGCAGCTCTAGGTCTTGCTCTAAATTCGCAAAGCGCAGCATGGCCGCACCCGATTGGCGTGCGCCCAAAAATTCACCGGGGCCACGAATTTCCAAGTCGCGCCGGGCGATTTCAAAGCCGTCATTGGTTTCGGCCATGGCGCGTAGGCGCTCTTTGCCGGTATCGGAGAGCTTGCCGCTCTCGCCCACCGAGTACAGCAACACGCAGGCCGAGGCCACCGCCCCCCGCCCCACCCGCCCGCGCAGTTGGTGCAGTTGCGATAGGCCAAAGCGCTCGGCATGTTCAATCACCATGATGGAGGCGTTGGGCACGTCCACCCCCACTTCAATCACCGTGGTCGCTACCAGCAAGCCCATGAGACCGTCGGCAAAGAGCTGCATCACCGCCTTTTTCTCTGCCGCACTCATACGTGAATGCAACAAGCCGACCAGCACGCCGGGCAGCGCCTCACTGAGCGCGGCATGGGTGGCGGTGGCGTTGCTCAAATCCAGGGTTTCGCTCTCTTCAATCAGGGGGCAGACCCAATACACCTGTCGGCCTTGCGCCAGTTGGGCGGCCAAGCGCTCAATCACCTCGTCTTTGCGGCTATCGGCCAGTACGCGGGTGACGATGGGGGTGCGCCCCGGTGGTAGCTCGTCAATCACCGAAACGTCTAGGTCGGCGTAATAGCTCATGGCCAGGGTGCGCGGGATGGGGGTGGCGCTCATCATTAGCAAGTGCGGCTCTAGGTTCGCATGGGCCAGCTTTTGCCGCAATGCCAGGCGCTGCGCTACGCCAAAGCGGTGCTGCTCATCAATCACCGCCAGCGCCAGGTTTTGAAATTGCACCTGTTCTTGAATGACGGCGTGGGTTCCCACCACCAGAGCGGCCTCGCCGCTGGCGACCAGCGCCAGCATGGCAGTGCGCTCTTTTTTCTTTTGTGCGCCCGCCAGCCAAGCGACTTTTTTACCCAGGGGCGCAAGGATAGGCTCTAGCCAGCCCACCAGTTTGCCGAAGTGCTGTTCAGCCAGAATTTCCGTAGGAGCCATCAGGGCGCATTGCCAGCCTGCATCAATACAAGCCATGGCCGCCACGGCAGCCACCACGGTTTTGCCGGAGCCAACATCGCCTTGCAGCAGGCGGTGCATGGGCTGGGGGCGTGCCATATCGGCAGCAATTTCCTGGCAAACGCGCTGCTGCGCCGCTGTCAGGCGAAAGGGTAATGCAGCTAGAAACTGTTCCACCAAACCAGCCTCTGCCCCTGGCTGCGCTGGGCGCACAGACGGCTGCAACACGGGCGCTTGCAGGCGGGCGCGTTCTTGCCGCGCTTGGTATTGGGAGAGCTGTTGCGCCAGCAGCTCTTCGGCCTTGAGGCGCTGCCAAGCGGGATGGCTGTGGTCTTCCAACGTAGCCAGTGCCACGTCAGGGGTGGGGTTATGCAAAAACTGGAGCGCCTGGTGCAGCCCCATCAAGGGCTGGAGCTGGGCATCCTGCCAGTAGTTAGAAATGGG
>JAHAYB010000027.1 GCA_018384835.1 Comamonas sp. | reverse complement strand
GAAGTAGTTTTCTAATAATTCGTCATATGAAGAAATTATTATCCCTATTTCTGCTAATTTTTCTTCTAAAATATCGATTAAAAGTCGAAGCTGTTCTGGGACACAAATTTCATAATTGGATAAGTTGTCTTCTTCAATATTTGATTTTCTTTTTATTATTTTTCGAAATTCATCAATATCCACTTTGTGCCTCGGTATGCCAGTTTGTAAAAATAGAAATTAGAGTCGCTAACACCATCCAGCAAATCTTTGATTTCCGATTGAGGCGAGGCGCGAAGCCGCATGTAGTAAAGAAGTACGACAAGGCAAAGCAACGATGCATCAAGGGTAGTGTTAGCGGCTCTTAGAAAAGGTTTACCGCCTTTGGGTTTGACCTAGCTGTGGATCTTAAGGTTACCTAATGGAGTGTCAGGAAATGCTATTGGTAGAAGAGGCCGTAGGTAGGTGGTGTTGATTCGAGAAGAAAGCCTGTGTTAAGCCATCCTTTGCAGGCAGTGCAGACAAATGGCGTGGGCGGGTGCGGTCTTGAGTCGCTGGAGTTGCCTCAATAGGACTGGCAACGGATGCTTTACGCCACGAGCTGTTGAGTGTGGAGTTCTGTAGCAGCTTGCGGCGCGTGTATTCGCTCATTGGTATGTGCACTAGAGGATCGGGTTTGGCGGAAGGTGAGATGGTTTCGTATACCTCCAGCCAAGCCGAAAAGGTGTGCCCACATTCAACGTCGTGGCACTGGTAGTTCAATTCACGCAATAAAGGATTGATAGAACGGCTGGTACGAATGGTGGCTTTGCCTTTGCAGTGAGGGCAGGTAAAGATCATGGATGCACCCTTTCACATGACTGCACGAGGCAATGCGCTAATCCAAGCATCAATTTCAGATGCTTTCCAAGCTACGCATTTGCCATGTAGGCGTACAGGTTTGGGAAAGTCGTTTTGCTGAAGCTTTGCATATACCGTGCTACGTGCTAAGCCTGTGGCTTGGCATACGTCATTGATGCGTAGAAGGCGCTCAGTTTGTCTGCTTGATGGTTTGGTAATAGAGGTCGAGGAGGCTTTTTTTGGGGGCTTGGTGGCTGCGGTGTTCATGCCCACATGGTCTTGCATGGACGCAAATGGACAAAGTGGTATTGACTGTGCCAACGCTTGGCACAGTCAAATCTATGGATCTTCGCAAGAGTCACTGAAAAGTAGCGACCCATCCTGTTTTAGGCAGTCCGAAATTGCAAAATTTCTGCGCCTTGGCGAAGTTTGTCGAGGTAGTCGGCCCACTGCTGCAGAACAGTTGTGCGCTCATCGACAAAGGTAGTTCTGTCATATGCACCATTGTGCGTTTTGCCACCGACGTGGGCCAATTGGGCTTCAATCACATCAATGTCTATCTTGAAAACTTCACGTAGCAAGGTGCGGCCTGTTGCGCGGTAGCCGTGCCATGTGTGAATGTCTTTGTAGCCCATTGCATGCAGAGCCGCGCTGACGGCGGCCTCGCTCATAGGCTTTCTAGGGTTGCGCAGACCAGGGAATACATATTCCCTGTTACCCGTAATGGGCTCCAACTTGCGAATGGCCGCAACGGCTTGACGTGGAAGCGGCACTTTATGGTCAGCACCGTTTTTCTTGCCCTCTACGCTGCGTTTGAGGTCAGAGCTGGGGATAGTCCACAGCCCTTTTTCAAGGTCAAGATCTGCCCAGCGCATGGAGCGCAAGTTGCCTGGCCGTTGAAAAAGCATTGGGGCAATATAAAGCGCTGTCCAGACTACAGGGCCGCTGCTGCAAGCATCGCTAGCGCGTAGCAGTTCTCCCAGCTGTATAGGGTCTGTAATCGCAGGGAAGTGCCCTTTGCGGCGTGGCTTAAGGGCCTTCTTAATGTCCTGTGATATATCCCGCGTAGCGCATCCTCTGGCGATTGCGTATTGCCACACGCCAGAGGCAGTAGTGAGTAGACGGTGCGCACTTTCCACAGCGTCACGGTCTTGAACGCGCTCACAGGCTTTTAGTAGCTCAGGGGGCTCCACTTCACCAATGACACGCGGCCCTAAATAGGGATAGATGTCTTTTTCTAAGCTGCGGGCTTCGCGGTTGTAGTGGGTTATGGACCAGCTTTCTTTCTTGTTGGCCAAGTAGGCTCGTGCCATCGCTTCAACAGTGTTGAGCATTGCCACTGCTTGGTCTTCTTTTGTGCGTCGTTTGTTCTCGCTGGGGTCAACGCCCTGTGCAAGTAAGGCTTTCGCTTCATCCCGGCCTCTACGGGCTTGTGCCAGCGTAACGGCAGGGTACACCCCAAGCGCTAAGGTTTTTTGCTTGCCACCGAAGCGGTAGGCCATACGCCAGTATTTGCCAACAGCCTTCACATGCAGGTACAAGCCACCGCCATCGCTGTGTTTGTCACCTGCCGCTTTGCCGCTGTGCTTGGTGTTTTTGATAAACGTGTCTGTAAGTGCCACACAGCCCTCATTGGTGGTACTTGTTGGTATCTGAAATGTGGTGACCTAGAGGTGCCAACACAAATACCAACAAAAAGATGGGATGCCGTGAATGATTATGGGACTGTATGAGACAAAGAAAAACCCGCTTTCCGAGGGGAGAAGCGGGTTTTTGAGTTCGCATGCGTTGATGCGCGATGATGTCCTGGCGGAGGCTGTGTCGCTTTAATTTGCTATGTAAGCCATTGATTCATTTGTTTTTTATGTTCTTCGCGAATCTGTAGTGCCAACAAAAGTACCAACAAGTTTTGGGTTGACCCGGTTTTCCAGCTCTAGCCGTAGCAATTAAGACAGCTCAAAAAGTAGCCCAAGCATTTAGGCTAAGCCACTTTGATTGATTGGAACTTTATGGTTGGTTTTGCTGCTCTAGAGCCCGTAACTTGTTTTTCAGTTGCATAGTCTGGCCAGGGGTGAGCAGGTCAGACGTTTTTAGTGGAGAGATATTTGCAGCCGAAAAAGGAATTGGAAACTCTTCATTCATGTCACGAGCCATCTGGATAATGCCGTCCCAAATGAACGCAACACGTTGAGCTGGCTCCTTTATTAGATCTTGGTTTAGGAAAGCGCTGCTAGAGGCTGGAGGAATTGTTTGCCACGCTAAGGCAATTGCTTTTATGAGCTGGGAGGATGGCTCACCCATGGCCTCAAATGCTTGCCATTCACCAAAGCGTTGCCGTGCAGTACGGTATGCATTAAGAAGGGCAGAAGCTTCGGGGCTCGCCTCAAGCAATAACTTTTCGATGTTGCTTTGTGTTTTAGCTAGCGCGCCTTCAAGCTCTTCAATCATAGCTAAGGCATCGTTTTTACGGTTAAGAGCTTGAAGCACAGTATTTGTGCGTTCGAAGCCTGCGGCCTCAAATGCTTGCTTGAACTCTTTCTCAGCTGTTTGAGCGGAGGCGTGGTTTTCGGCGATCTTAGAGTTCAAGCTCTTTTGCTTATCAAAAGCTGCAGATAGTTCTGATTTCAAACCATCGTTGAAAGTAGCACGCTTTGCTTCCAAATTGGTCAAGGCCGCATCGTAGGCCGCTTTGGCGGCTGTGATCTTGTGCTGAATGTCGTAGCTCATTCGTTCACCTTTTGTGTTCAGAATTCAGCTTGAACATAACCATCATCAGCCTTAGCTGCATGGCTAAATGATTGGATCAACTTGCTGTTCACATATGCCTTGCATCCAGTGATGGACTCTAGTGTTTGCTTAGCTTTGTTGAGGGCAGCAAAAGCCTGCTCCATATTGAGCTGTGCTGCGCTGAACTCTTGGCGTGCTTGTGCTTCGGTCATTCGTTTGCTTCCTTGGTAGTGCATGTGTGTTTGCATGGTGCCAAGTGGACGCATGTAGATAAAGCGGAAATGACTGTGCCAACGCTTGGCACACTTAAAAGGCTCGAATCGACGCTTATTGCTGCTGCATGGGTATGACAGTTATATGAGGAAAAGCTCAATAGCCATGGTGAGTAATAGATGCCTATGAGTCACCGAATCGCCACATCGCCCAACACCCACAGCGCGCGCAGAGAGCCCCACCTCGCCCGCCCGCTTCGTGTGTCGCTTTTGACGATGCTGACGGATCTCAGCAAAACCAACAGCCACGGGCTTTGCAGTCGGCTTGTTGAGGGCAATCAAGTGACGGGAAATGACGGGATATGAGGCGCGATGAAAAGCGTCCAGACGTTCGCAGCGCAGGGAGAGCAAGGCACAGTACTTGGCTGCTTTCGGCCAGAAGCAGCCATCCATGAAACAAGTTTGTTCGTCTGCTTCCAGCTCAACTATCAAATAGATGCTTGATTCACGCGTTTCGATAGCTCTGCAGCAGTCTCTTTGCGCTCGCTGTAGCGGTCCACCAAATAAGGGGATACATCGCGTGTGAGTAGCGTGAACTTCACCAGTTCTTCCAT
>JAHAYB010000014.1 GCA_018384835.1 Comamonas sp. | reverse complement strand
TTTCAGAGGTGAGCCAAATATTGATCTTATTTGGGCTTTGGTTGTTGTACCCTCAATAATTTTTTCTTGAACCGATGTTTCTGTTTCATTTCGCAGCTGCTCATTTCCAACACTCGCACAACCAGTGGCAAATGCAGCAATAAAAACAACAGAAATTATCTTGTTAAATTTCATAACACTCCTTTGTAACGCGCAAGCTAACCGGCGGCGAAGCCGTCCGGGTTGAGCGTAATGTTAGACCAAACCATGCTATTTGGATTTTCTTGCCTTGTTGATTACTAATGCCCCCACGGCCCCGATGGTCGCTGCACCAGCTGAGTATACGATTATAAAAAATAGGGCGATTGGCCACATAGAGGCACCGCCGCCTTTATAAGGTTGGAGCAGTTCTGTGAACAAAATCCATAGCGAAAGAGCGGCAGATGAAATAACAATAGCGACGGGCAACCGACGGAGAAAAAGCTGAAGCATTGCTCCACCGAGGAAGGCAAGCATTAGCAACGCAGGAATACCCATTTTCATGATCCTATAGCCTAACGCCAGAGTTAAGCCGCGCCGCGAAGCGGCGTCGGCTTGAATGAATTGTTAGGCACCGGGCCGCAGCCTCAGGATGCCGGCGATTGCCAGCCCGATGATGCCACCGAGGTAGGTGGCGGCAACTGGAAGGTGTGTTGGCTGGTATGCAAGCTCTCCGTAGCGCTGCGACTCCGGATAGGAGGACGGCTCAAGCAGTAGCCATGCAGCAATAGAACCAACCACAAAGGCGGTGCAGGAGAAGAGCACCTTGCGCTTCGGTGCGGCAAGGTAGGCGGTTACGACAACCGCTAGAGCGGCAAAGAAGCCGGCACCAGGAATGTGCCATAAGCCCAGCATGTCAGTGGCGAGTGACCCGGTGATGCCCGCGACGAAGAACGCGCCGAGCACTGCCAGGACGGCCAAGCTCCATTGCATGAGTGTCGACATCGCTCCTCCGGTGCCTAACGCCTGAGTTAAGCCGCGCCGCGAAGCGGCGTCGGCTTGAATGAATTGTTAGGTATCAGCACGTTTCCGCCCAATGACGCCCAAATGCGTGAACTTGAAGCCTGCTGAGTACTTAAGGCCATAACCTAGTGCACGATCAAAGCCGATGTGAGCCAGCCAGATGATGCCAGCTGTGACTGCGATAGGCGCTGATAAAAGAATACCTGTAGCCAGCACTGCTAGAGCGCCGATGAGGGAATGTGCGAAGTTGTACGCGATAGCCCCCACCTTTGAACCAGCAAGATAACCAGCGAAAGAGAGGTCTGGAGCAAGAAAGAACAAAGCAAAAGTACCCCAGCCACTGCCAAACCTTGCATAAGCCAAAACACTGGCCAATAGAATACATAGCCCTTCAAGTCGAAGCAGAACTCGAATGCCACCTGATACTGTGTTTTTCATGAAATTGATCCTGCTACCTAACGGCCAAGGTAAACCGGCGCTGTAGGCGGTCGGCTGCAATTTTGGGTTAGACGGACGTGCCTTCAGCTTATTTGCATAATCGCGCATGCAAGACTATACGGTTTTTGGAAACAAATAATTCCATTTTTTCAATTTCTGCCAAGTGATCGTCAAATCGCATCTTAGAGATAAAAGATTTTCCGTCAGGACTGATCAGTTTTTGTACTTCACCGACGTCCATTTTTTGCTCGCTGACTGAGCTGTCAGAATCTTTGAAGCGGACCTGAATTGTTATGTTCCCTGTGTTGCTGAACAACGCCAAGTATTCTGGCACCATTAATATCTCCTGCTGAAAAATTTACATTCGACTTTAGCTGCAAGCCGTAGGCGTGTATGCATGAAGGAATAGCTACCCGTCGATTTGAACGGCGAAATTGTTAATTGTTGATTCGAAGGAATACGGAGACAGGGCAGCCATATTCCGCTTCGACACATTTAGACCCCACTCAGGCTTGCTGGTCTGACCTTGACCATCGTACTTTCGATCTACGAAGATCGCATTCGGAGTAAGCCACGCAACAGACGGAATAAGGAACACTTTTGGCTCCTGTCCATCGGCAAAGAGGCACAACGCCAAGTACGTGTGCGGCCTCAGGGGAAACTTTGTTTTCTGCATGAAAACGTAGCCCATGGAGCGCAGTGATTTCACTTGAACTTCAATAAAAGGCCCACTCTCCCGCCGTGCCACAAAGTCGATGCCGCGATCATCTACCTCTGTGGAGTAGACCTGAAACCCGTGCATTGTTAGTTCCATCTTCACGAAGTATTCAGCGTATGCGCCGATTTGTTGCGTATT
>JAHAYB010000252.1 GCA_018384835.1 Comamonas sp. | reverse complement strand
CTAAGGTTGCATTCACAGTTCCTCGGATCAACGCTTTCAAATGTCCTGCGGATAAGCACCAGTGCTTTATGTGGGATGCAACTGCACCCGGCCTTGGCCTTCGTGCCACTCCAAGCGGCAAACCGTCCTTTGTATTCCAAGGTGTTTATCAAGGCAAAGATGTACGCATCACCATCGGCAAGACTGAAGCTTGGCGAATCCCTGATGCTCAAGCCAAGGCTCGTGAACTGCAGCGCTTGATTGATGAGGGCAAAGATCCAAGACAGCTCAAGCGTGATGCACTTGCTGCCCAGGCAGCAACAGCACACATTGAGAGAATCGAATCAATTACCGTCGCTCAGGCATGGCAAACCTACATTCAAGAGCGAACACCCTATTGGGGACATCACCACATTAATGACCATGAACGCTTGGCACGAAGTGGAGGAAAGCAATCCTTTCGAGGCACTAGAGGTGCAGGCGTTACCAACGCTGGGCCACTCTTTTCATTGATGCATCTGCCTTTACGTGAACTAAGCTCACCCACGATTGAAGCGTGGGCAATTCAAGAAGGCAAAACTCGCCCAGCTGTTGCTCGGCTGGCATGGCGCTTACTGCGCACATTTCTCACTTGGTGTTCAGAGCACTCGGAATACTGCAACATCGTCCCGGACAAGAACCCAGCTAAAACCCGTAAGTCACGTGAAGCACTAGGAAAACCCAAAGTAAAGCAAGACTCATTATTAAAAGAGCAATTGCCTGCCTGGTTCACAGCCGTGCGCGGCATCGGCAACTCAGTTGTCTCTGCTTATTTACAGACACTACTCTTGACAGGCGCCCGCCCCGGCGAGGTTTTAGGGCTGCAGTGGGAAGACCTAGATATACATTGGCGCGGCATGAAGATACGCGACAAGGTTGAAGGCGAGCGAATCATTCCGCTGACACCTTATGTACAACACCTTATTACTCAGTTACCACGCCGCAACGCGTATGTTTTTGCCAGTGACCGCAAGGCTGGCAGTCCAATCACAGAGCCTAACCACGCACATGACCGTGCCTGCGAGTGTGCTGGAATTTCAGTACTGACACTTCACGGCCTGCGCCGCAGCTTCAAAAGCTTGACTGAATGGCTAGATGTTCCTGCTGGGATTGTGGCTCAACTCCAAGGGCACAAGCCCAGCGCCACCGCCGAGAAACACTACACCGTACGACCGCTTGACTTATTACGCGTCCACCACGAGCGCATTGAAAGGTGGGTGCTAGAAAATGCGCAGGTTGCATTGGCCACTGACATTCAACAGCCTCATTCTGAATGAGGCTCCCTAGCCCCCGGTTTTTCCATCTCAATCTGACCCACGCATTAACTCTAGCCTGCTTCTTTGCTGTACAAAAAACCCCGATTAAGTCCGAACCCCCATGGCTTTGAGTACACGCAGCAATACGAAAAACGCGCTTTGCATGGTGGCCTCTTCGGTCGCGGCGTAGCCCAAGAGCAAGCCCCGTTCCACAGAGCAGGTACGGTAGTATTTGGACAAGGGCCGCGCTAGAACGCCCTGCGCCTGCAGCCGCTGAACCAGTTCAACATCATCCACGTCGCTCGGCAAGCGTAGCACCAGATGCAATCCTGCCTGGCTGTCCGGCTCGCACAGAAAGTCTGGCCCTAGATAACGTTGGATCAATGATTGCAGCCATTCACGGCGCCGCCCATAGAGTACCCGCATTCGCCTGATGTGCTTGGCATACTGACCGTCCCGGATCAACTCCGCCAGCGCCAACTGAGTCACCACATGCCCCTGGCGGTACAGCTCCGCGTGTATGCGCTGCATTGGCGCCACCAGTGCACGCGGGAGCACCATGTAACCCACGCGCAGTCCGGGAAACAGCGTTTTGCTGAAGGTACCAATGTAGATCACCGGTGCATCGGCCTCCAGCCCTTGCATGGCCGGTATTGGTCGACTGGAGAAACGGAACTCGCTGTCATAGTCATCCTCGACAATCCAGGCCCTATGGGCACGTGCGTAGGCCAGCAGGCTTTTACGTCGCGCTAAGCTCATCACTGTGCCTAGCGGATACTGGTGAGACGGCGTCACGCAGATCAGCCGGGGCACTTGTGCTTCCATGTCCAGTGTCAGACCCTCGCTGTCAAGCGGACGACCCACCAGTTGAATGTCTTGGCTCATGCGCAGCACATTGGCAATACCCCAGTAGCCTGGATCCTCCATCCATACCGTTTCTTTGGGATTGACTAAGGAGCGTACCGTCAGGTCGATGGCTTGGTGCACGCCCTCCGTGATCAGTAACTGCTCGGGCTGGCACTGCACGCCACGCGCCACATGCAGATAGTCGGCCAGCGCTTCCTTGAGGGCTTGGGCGCCGCCATTGGTGCCATAGGTCA
>JAHAYB010000523.1 GCA_018384835.1 Comamonas sp. | reverse complement strand
GGGATAGGCTGCTTTCACCGCTTTGCTCACCGGCAGCAACCGCGTTTCTTAGCACAGCAGATTGATTTTCATGTTGCTCAAGCAACCGCAGAGCAGAACGCATCACTTCACTGGCCGAGCCATAGCGCCCAGAGGCAATCAGGCAGCAGACAAATTCATCCAGTTGAGTACCTTTAGTGACGCTTGTTGTTCTAGGCATAACGGTAACCATTAGTGTGAATAATCAACACAGCAGTATAGGCCGCCAACCAAGAAAACCCCACTTCTGGCGGTCTCACTGGGCAAGCACTTCTGGGACACCCACTTCTTGGCAGCGGTCTCGCTGGGACATCCACTAAATCACTAAATCAACTAGGCCCACAACACTCCCGGCCCATTCTCCCGTCAGCGACGGATTAAGCCAGAAATGCGTAGTTGTTGGCAGATTTTTCAGCCTGAACAGGCGGTTGAGACGATATTTTGTGAATTTCAGGCAGCACTACCATCGGGCTGGCCCGGATGGTGATTTGGGGGGTTTTGGGGTTTAGACGCAGTGGCGCAACGGCGGGCTAAGGCAGCGGCTACGGCCAAGTTGATGGGCGCGCTGCTCGCATTTCTCTGGCTGGCCGATAACACTGCCGTGTGATAACTGGTGGTGACTCACTGTCTGCAAAAAGCTTTCTAAATCAATATCCAGTCGATTGAGGATGGAGGGCATGGCGGCATCTATATGGCCCCGCTTATCGCTGCGCTGGGCGCGGCCTGTCCAGTCAACCAACTGCATATAATCGGCAAAAGCATAAGGAATGCCCTCGCGCATGTTTTGGCTGTAATTGCCGGAAAATGGCAGTAACGCGGGTAAATCTTCGTTGTGCTCCTGCACGGAATGTTCAGCAACCCGTTGATTCAACGATACATCTACCGACTTCTCCGGCACCTCGACCACGCCTGCCCGCAGCGGGTTTAAATCGACATAGACCAAACAGGCCAAAAGCCCCGCTTCATCCAAAATCGCCTGCGATTTGTAGCGCCCTTCCCAGAAACGGCCCGTGCAACCATCTTCGTGGTTGGCTTGCCGTGCAATCGGCTCGTTGATGCAGCGCATATACCAAGAGATATCAGCCAACCGATTGCGCCAGATGGCCACTATCGCCCTCGCAGCAATGGTTTCGGCTTCGGTAACCTGTACGCCGTCGTACAACCTCTTGACCAAAATTGGCAAAGAAAACAAACGCTTCCAGCGAGAAATAACTTCTTCATCGCTCAAACCTGCCGCATGCTCGGTATCCAACCGCAGCACCAGGTGATAGTGGTTCGCCATCACCGCGTAAGCCCCTAAATCAATCGTAAAAACCTCACTGAGCAGCGCCAATCGCGCCAAAATCCACGCTTTGCGGTGGCTGAAATCTTTGCCTGTTAACGCATCTTGGCCACACAGAAACGACCGCCGCACACAGCGGCAAACGCAGTGATACCAAGGCGTTGCAGAAGGGCAAACGAGTTCTGAACGTGGGCGGGTCATAGGCTTCATCCGTGAAGCTGCTGGTGAGATCCAGCTTAGATGCTGGTTGATTTTTAGCCAGAAAAGATGGATGTCCTGGACTCTGGACTCTGTTAGAAAAGATGGATGTCCCAGTGTGTGCGCTAACGCCCGCTTACGCATAGCCGGTTAAGCAGATTTAACCTAAATACAAAATGGCGCGCGACACAGCGCGCCAACCTCTCCAAAATCCACACTTTGCAGTAACTAAAACCTTGCCAGTTAACGCATCTTTCCCGCGCAGAAATAACCGCCGCACAGCGGTAAACGCAGTGATTACCGATATAAAGAATGGCGTTACAGAAGGGCAAACTAATTAAAGCGTGGGCGGGGAATAGGCTTCATCCGTGAAGCAGAAAAAAACACCCCCGGCAAGTCTGGCTTACCAGGGGTGATAGCGACCGAGTTATTTTTTCGTCGCGTCTACGTCAACCGCAGCTTCTACCTGAATCCGCAGTTTGACATTCATATCAAAGCCGTATGCGGCGCCGTAGTCGATGCCAAAATCGGCCCGGTTAAAGC